>CALHBQ010000582.1 GCA_937930815.1 uncultured Saprospiraceae bacterium
ATTCCTAAAATAATAAGACCACCCACTACTCCACCGAGCATCGGATCACCTTTGTATTCATGCGCCGTAAATGCCTCTGTGAATATCATCATGAAATAATGAGGTACTTGATCAATATGAATTATTAGTATCGCAATTACAGACAAAAAATAGAGCACAACCATGCCCGGAACTAATCGAGAAGCGGTTTTTGAAATACGTTGTAATCCACCTAAAACGACGACGGCAGTTATGATGGTTAGAATAATTCCAATCGCCAAATCAGACCAAAACCCAAAGTCTAATCCATTGGGAACCAGTAGAATATCTCTAACCGCCTGCGTCAATTGATTAACGTTAAAAACAGGTAAAGCACCTACCAATCCAGTAAATGCAAAAAACATAGCGAGCGGTTTCCAAGCCTTGCCAAGGCCTTCTACGATAAAATACATTGGGCCTCCTTGCAACTCTCCTGCACTGTCTTTTCCACGATACATCACCGCCAAAGTAGAAGTAAAAAATTTGGTAGACATACCTACAATTCCACTTATCCATAACCAAAAAATAGCACCTGGGCCACCAATAGTAATCGCCACGGCGACGCCTGCAATATTCCCCATTCCAATGGTAGAAGAAAGCGCCGTCGTCAATGCCTGAAAATGACTGATTTGACCTGGATCGTTTTCATCATCGTACTTTCCACGAAGTACTTGTATCGCATGACCCAAATATCGAAAGGAAATAAACCCAGAATAGAAAAGCAGAAATAATCCGCCGCCAATTAAAAGAATAAGTAAAGGAAGACCCCACACAAAGGAGGCAAAGTCTGCTATGAATTGATCTAATGCTGCCATCTTGCAATGATAAGAAAAAAACTTTTTAGGGGTGAGGTGAGAGGGGCGAGGAGAGAGGTCAGAGGTCAGAGGTCAGAGGTCAGAGGGACATGGAGGTAAACAAAAAATTAATTTGATTAAAAACTACACGACTATTTCAATCCAGTTCTTTTGGCTGTACAGCTATTTCAGGACAAGTCAAGCTAAAAGGGGCGAGGTGATCTGTTATCACCTCGCCCCTCTGTACTCGCCACTCTCACCTCTCACCTCTCTCCTACCTTACAACAGTAGCCGTTCCTTTCACTTCTTGCAACTCACCTTTGCCATCAATGTATTTTGCAAAAACGATATATGCACCACGTGGGGCAGGTTTGCCGACGTTATTTTTCAAACCATTCCACCCTTCTGTAGGGTCATTGGTTTGGAAAATTGTTTCTCCCCAACGATTCCAAATTAGCATTTCAAAATCTCTGATATATTCGGTTTCGCCAACCCCAACATAGATATCATTTTTAGAATCATTGTTGGGCGTAAAAGCATTTGGCAGGTAATAACTTGATTGTGGTACGACATTGAGATTATACTCGACCGTATCTCTACAACCGCTCTCATGCACTGCAACCAATCGAACAAAATGAACTCCAGTATCTCTGAAAGTATATGTTGGATTTTCTTCTATTGTTTGATATTCATTGTTGAAATTCCATGTAAAATATTCAGAATTTAAGGAATGATTGAGAAAGTCAACTGTTCGATTGAACGTGGTAATTTCTTCTGGCGAATAAACAAAATTTGCTGTTGGAGAATCTTCAATATTAATCAATTCAAAGAAAGTAGTATCCGTTACGCAACCGATTGGAGAGGTAATTTCGACCTTTACGGTGAAGATACCGGACTCTTCAAAAATGTGCGTTGGACTAATGTCATCACCTGTACCTCCATCCCCAAAGTCCCAATCAATGGAATAAGTTTCATTGATTGGTGTAGAAAGATTATTGAAGAAAACCTCGTAAGGTGTACAGCCTTCTTCCGCACTCGGCGAGATGACAATATATCGCGGAATCGGAAAATAGGGCAAATCTTTGGTCACTGTTGCAAAACAACCGTTGGCATCTTCTACCAAAAGATTGACTTGTTGCAAACCCGGTTCTATGTATCGAAAATTAGGCTCTGATTTATTGGAAGTTTCGCCATTCCCAAAATTCCATTTATTATCAATAATATCAATACCAGGTGTAAATGAATTATTTACAAATTGAACTGGTCCTGCCACACAAGTGTCATAATCGAAATCGAAATCGGCAGTTGTTGGTGGGTAAACATCAATAATAATTCCAGTAGTATCGCCACAATCTGAACCTGGATTCAGATATAAAACACCTTCATAACTTCCTATTGATGGAAAGGGAACCGTCGGACTCCATGCATCAAATCGATTGGTGGTTCCACTGTATTCGAATTCCCAAAAATAGTCATTGACAAATTGTTGAGAGCTAATATTTCTGAATGAAACTTCTAATTCACCGCAGGACTCAATGCGATATCCATCTCCACCATCAATAATTTCGTCGGCTTCTACAATTCCTTCAATCAATGGATCACAGTTTCCTACATTGAATTGAAAATCACGAACAATTCTACTCATCGCAATTCCATTTCGATACTCTGTCGCACAAACCCCAACTACAAATTGTCCTTGAATAGTCGGAACTCCCGAAATAAAACCAGTATTGGGATCGATTGTCACAACAGGATCACCGCCCATCGGCGCAGCAAAAGTATAATCGGGAATCTGAAAATTCACACCAGAATATGGCGGAGGACAAGGTGGCGATGGAGAAGGTGTGAGACAGGCGCCTCCACTATTTCCTCCACCGTTGAGCGGAGCGCAAAATTCATACACAATCATATCGCCCTCAGGATCGGTCGCAGAATGATCAAAATCAACAGATTGACCAGCACAGATAATAGTCGGAGGAAATTGATTAAACACAGGAGAACTATTACATTCTCGTTGTCCAAATGGCGTTATTTCTACCGCAACTGTTAGTCCTTGTTGACTTGGGAATCTTAGATTATCTATGGTTTCGTTTCTACAACAACGTTGATAAACGATGTAATAACTTTCATTCGAAATCGGTAAAGAAACCCCATAATCACTCAACTTAAATTTATAAATGGCCTCTTGTACACAAACATCGGGTGGCGTCAACAAACACGGATAATCTGCATTTGGCACTGGATCTGGGTCTCTATCTTCTACATCAACTCTGAACTCCTCTAAAACATCTGCCTGATCTAAATTGGAACAAGGATTCGCTCCACCACATCTATAAATACCTATCGGAGCGCGTCTATCAAACTCGGCACAATCGGTACAATTACAATCCCGATACATTTTCATGGTAACTTCATAATCTCCTCCACCAAGACATTCGTAATCCATCACACCACCAATGATATGTCGTGCAGAAAGTGACAAGGTCGAGATTATAATTATTGTAAAAAGTAAGATAGTTTTTCGCATATTCAGGTAGTTCCTTTTTCAAATAAAATCGGGGTTTTTGATAATACTGTTTTAGAGACTGTAAGATACAGATTTCTCCATTCGCCTTTAATAAAGAATAAGAACTATGTCTTTTTCGTACCAAATTCCATTGAGTCTAATTTATGCAAGTAACTGTTCACAATTACTTAAAGTTGAAAAAACAACTTTTCAATTTGAAGCGGTTCTTTCCTATTTTACTAAAACAACGGATTTAAAAAGCTTTGCGTTGGGAAGAATGATGATTAGTTTTACAAAAAAAAAAAAATAAGATGATGGTAAAAAAGGTAAATCTTACTCAAAAATTCAATTCATTCGCTGAGCAGTGGAGCCCCAAAATAATTGGTGCGCTCAATGGTCAATTAGTCAAAATCGCCAAAGTTCAGGGAGATTTCGTCATGCATAATCATGAAAATGAAGATGAGCTTTTCTATGTAGTTGAAGGCACCTTATTTATTGAATTGGAAGACCAAACACTTCAATTAAATCAAGGTGAAATGGTGGTTATCCCAAAAGGCATCAATCACAGACCTTATGCACCAGAGGAAGCTAAAATCATGCTCTTCGAACCAGCATCAACGCTCAATACTGGTAATATTGAAAGTGAGAGAACCGTAAAAGACCTGGAAGAAATTTAATCAAAATTATCTCAACTGCTCAGAAAACATCTTTCTGACTTTTGCAATTTTTGGATCGATGATCACTCGACAGTACCCTTGATTTGGGTTGTTTTTATAATAATTTTGATGGTACACTTCTGCTTCGTAAAAAACAGTTGTAGGTGAGATTTCTGTTACTATTGGGTTAGACCATAACTCTGCGGCAAAACCCTTGGCAACTGATTCTGCCGTTGCCTTTTGAGTTACATTATGATAGAAAACAA
Source organism: uncultured Saprospiraceae bacterium (assembly GCA_937930815.1). GTDB lineage: Bacteria > Bacteroidota > Bacteroidia > Chitinophagales > Saprospiraceae > JAGQWW01. The sequence continues at coordinate 4,241 of CALHBQ010000582.1, forward strand.
CTGAACGATATTGCGTCCCTGAATCAGCTCCCTGACGATTCAACGTAGTTGGATCATGGGTCGCAAAAAACACTTTCAACAAACTTTCAAATGAGATTTTGTTTGAATCAAAATGAATCTGAATCACTTCTGCATGCCCTGTCAATCCAGAACAAATTTCGCGATAAGTTGGGTTTTGAATTTTTCCACCTTCATAGCCAGAAACAACTTTTTCAACGCCTTTCAAATCTTGAAAAACTGCTTCTACACACCAAAAACACCCACCACCAAAAGTGGCAATTTCTAAATTATTCATTAATACGATTTTAAATGTCCTTGCAACGAAGTTGTTTAAAAATGAATTTTAAGCAACTTCAATATAAAAAACCAAATAAAGAGAAAAAGGTTGAAGATGAAATTAAGCAATTTCTTAATTACTCAAAGACCGCTTTTTAAAATCATCTGGATTCCTCAATATATGTCGCTGTATTTTTTCCAAATCCGTTTGTGTTTTGATGAGTGCGCCGATACCGTCCAAATCTCCCATTTTAGCGAGTGCATCTTTGGTGGCGAATTGTTGCATGTATTTGAGCCAATTCAATATTTCTCGGGTGGTAGGTGCGCGTTCCAATCCTAAACCTCTTAGATGATAGAAAATATTCATGGCTGCTTGGGTCACTTCTTTTTCTATTTTAGGATGATGTTTCAAAATGATTTCGCGCATCGTGTCTTGTTCTGGAAAATGGATGTAATGATAAATACATCTTCCTTTAAAAGCGGTTGGCAACTCCTGTTCTCGATTGGAAGTAATGATGATGGCTGGCATGTTTTCTTCACTCACTTCGATGACATCACCTGATTCGGGCATGATGAATTTGCGGTGACTCAACGCATAAAGCAAATCATTTGGAAACTCTCGTGGTGCTTTGTCAATTTCATCAATCAACAAAACTGAATTGGGTGCAGAAAACGCCTGCGCCGCTGGCCCTTTGATAATGTAATCCCCTAATTGCTCTGTCGAACGTCCACCTGTGCTTAGTTTGGAATCCAAGCCTTTCTCTTCACGTTGGGTGTTCAAAACCTCGATTTGCGAATCTCTCAAATACTTTACGTGGTCGAATTTTGCCACAAATTGCTCGACATTACTTTTGGAACCTACTGGGTAGGTGAACATTTCCAGCTTTTGTTCTGTCGCGTATTGTATGGCCAATTCAGTTTTACCTGTGCCTGGTTCGCCTTCTATCAAAAGTGGCATTCCGAGTACTCTCGCCATGTGGAATGATTGCGCCAAATTCGGATCGCAAACGTATTTTTTGGAACCTGTCCAGTGATTTGTTTTTGCCATTTCTTATTTTAAATAAAGTCTATTTTATTTGTTCTAACTTATCTTTGATACTTGTAATCAAATCATTTCTATCAAAAGAAAAAGTGGAGGTCTCTATATCAACAAAATCTAATAATAGAATTGCCCTTTTGAAATCTTTAATTGCAATATCTGTTTTTTGTTCTTTCAAAAAAACATCACCACGTGCATTGATTGCGGCAGCGATGGCTTCAATTTGAAAAGCATTCAAATTCATTTCTTCATTCAAAAAACTCAATAAATTTTCATCAGAAACTGCATCCATATTCTTGCTGCTGAGCCCATTGTGTTGCTCCATGTATTCTTCCAGAATCATCAATTGTTCTTTGGGCTCTTTACCAATCATTCGAGCCAATACAATTGCAATTTGATGAATCAATCGCTGTATTAAATCTTTTTGTATCATAAAATCATTTCAATTCTTCCAACAATTCTATTCGATTATTAGTCTATATTCTAAAAAATTGAACAATCCGTGGCGGCGGATAATTAATTTTTTTGCCTCAATAGTCTTTATTCTGAAATGGGTTGTAGAGCAATCAACATTTATTTTTTCGATAATTGAGGCAAAAAATTTAAGAATAGCCTTAGCTATTGTTCAATTTTTTAACGAAAAGTAGCGGAAAAAGAAATTGTTGAATTGCATACAAATTATTTTAGAATAAAGACTAATAAGCAAAAAAATAAGTATCGATTGCTCTGCAACCCATTTCAGAATAAAAACTAATAATTCAACAAAAAACGAGGCATGAAGTTAACTCCATGCCTCGAATTTATCAACATATTATTTCTAATTCAGTTGATGAATATTTTTAACCTATTGTTTCACAATTTTCAACACTTTACTCTGCTTGCCCTTTTGAGCAATTTTAGCAAAATAAACACCAGCAATCCAGTTGTCTCCCAATTGAACATTTCCAGTTGTTCCGCTCAATTTATGTGATTCGATTTGTTGACCTAATAAATTGGTAATCAATAAATTAGCATCTGCATTTTCTAATTCGTAGTTAAAATTAAAAGTCTCTCCGAATGGATTCGGGAATGCTTCTAAGGAAACATTTTCTAAATAATCTTGAGTAGAAGAAGCAGGATTCTCTATTACCTCAAAACCATCCAACGCAGCTTCTACCAAGTGCCCTGGCAAGAAATCACTTGTTTCGATTGTAAAAGTTACATTATTGGTCACTTCCAAATAATCTGAAACAATCAAGTTTGCTCGTTCCCAACTACCTGTTAGGTCAGCTGAAACAAAAGCTACAACTTCTTCAATTCCATTATTTAAAATAAATTTCAATGAATCATTTGATTGACCTTGTCCACCTCCAGTAAAAAAGTAATAGCTAAAACCGATAATTGGGTCTGCATAAGATGTCAAATCCATGGAAGGAGAAGTTAAAGTAACGATACCTTCGTCTACGTCATCACTACCTGCATTTCCACCACCATTACCTGTTACGTAACACTGATTCCCAAAGTCATTCGGAAGGTCTTCATCAGGATTACTGACATTTCCACCACCAAAGAAAGTACCTACTGGTTCGCCTAATTCCCAAAAACCAGTAGAAGCAATGCCATCAGAAGTAGATACCCAATCAAAATTAACTGCAAAATCATCCTGATATCCAAAGTCCAATGCAGCAGTAAGAGGACTCATCCCATCAATTGTCTGGCTCAAATCTTTCAATTTGTATCCCCAAGATCCTGCATAAATATCATATTCGCCAGGGTAAGCTTCAGTTGAGAAGTTACCACTCGCGTCTGTTGTTAAATCAAAATTGAATTCTGAATTGCTAAAACTGATCAAAGCACCTTCGATAGGAGAACCATCCACTGCGCTTGTAATATTTCCAGTAAGCATGATTCTTGCAAAAGATTCTAATTCTACATCCAATATAGTCACTACCCCATTTTCCAAATCTGCAGCAACCGTTTTGGCCATATAACCTGCTTTTGAAAAAGTAACTTCATAGGTACCCGCTGTGGCGATACCGGTTGAGTATTCACCGACACCATCCGTTGTACCTGTATTTGCTTGAGCAGCATCAATTGAAATATCTACTCCACTTAAAAGCGTTCCTGAACCAAGTTCTGTAACGGTTCCTTCCAACCAACAAGCACGAACCAAGTTTGGCGTAAGCACATACAATCCGTTTGCGATATCCGTCACCAAAACGGTTCCTGATGGTAAATATGGATACAATCCCCAAGCTCCATCAAATCCTCCATCGGAAGTCAACCACGTATCAAAATTTCCTACTTCAATAATATTTTCTGGACGAGAGGCATCAGCTACGATTCCACCATCTGTGTAGTATGAAATCAATAACCAATCTGACCAAACGTGAACATTGTGAGGAATCACCTCTTTTCCAATTGTTTCAACTGGTCGAAACTCATCCAATGCTTGAATATCTGTTGGATCCGAAACATCATAAGCAGCTACAGGAGCATTTGCTCTTTCATCTGTAGTGTATGCTACATTTCCATCATCTGATAGCCAAATATTGTGGGTAAACGCAAAAGGTGTTTGCTGGCGACCTAACAAAACGGTCTTGGTAAGGTCTGTATGATCGTAAATCGCCATTTCACCGCGATAGATTTGAGAATCATAAATCAACCCATCTCTCACATAAACATCGTGAGTATAAATTGCTTCATTCCAACCAATCACTTCTGGTTGACCTTCGTTGGTATGAACATCCACATAAATCAACCCACCGCTATTCAGGTTACAACCTGCTAAATAACACACCCCTCGCTCATCAATAAATAAATTATGACAGGAAGAAATAGTACCTCCTAAATCTGCAATATCAGGTGTCCACTCAAAGTAAGGAGCTTCTGCTGGTAATTTAGAAAGGTCAATAACCAAAACACCATTGCTGGTTTCGTTGGTAACATATGCATGTTTTTTCCAAGTCTTAAGGTCTCTCCAAGTTGAAGCTGGCCCTGGAATAAAAGCTACTTCTTGAGCATTATCCAAATCCTCTAAGCTTACAATTGAAACACCATCACGTCTTCCGACCAATGCATATTCAATTCCAGTATCTTCATCGTGGTAACCCCAAATATCGTTGCAATCAACTGGGAATTGGACATTACTTCTCAATTGCATATTGAGCTGTGCAAATGAAGGCAATGCCAACAAAATCATCATTAATGGTAAAAAGACTTTTTTCATTATTATTTTTTGTTTGAAGAATGAATTGGTAGGTTAAGTGATGATTAAAAAATAACTTGTTAACTTCTGCTGATTCTTTTTTCCTCTATCTGCGTTACAAAAAATGTCACTTTACTCGTAAAATTCCATTTTTGTGCCCTGCCCGTTGCACGGCAGGCGGGCTTGATAAAGAAAAAAATAATCTACCCGAAAACAACAACTTATTATTCACCCATCACTTAGCAACAAATATCTCATTTGAAAAAGATTCTCAATAATAAGGCGATTAATTGGCTCATCAAAGTAGCGATACTTTTGCTATTGATCTGGGCGATTTATGCACAAGTATTAGGGAAGGATAATTTGAGAGATTTGTGGCAAGAATTTCAAAAACAAGTCAGAGAAGGAGAAATCATT
>CALHBQ010000583.1 GCA_937930815.1 uncultured Saprospiraceae bacterium
AATTCTTACGAAATACTCGTAAATCCGTCTTTATCAACGAATTATACTTTCTTAGAAATAAAAGATGCCCACTGTGAATCCCAACCGAACGAGCAAGTTTCTATTACAGTAAATACGCCACCTTTCGCAGAAATAGAACCAGTTGTTCAGATTTGTAATAACGACGAAACAGGCGATCCCACAACTGTCAATTTCAACGATTTAATTAGAAATGGCGACCGAACTGGAACATGGATAGATTTGGATAATTCAGGTGCAACGGGCGCGTTCCCAAGCCTCGATTTTGAGAGTCTAAATGCAGGCACTTATCGCTTCGAATACCAAACCAATTCAGCCCTTCCACCTTGCGGAAACGAAACTTATCAAATGGAAATTCGAGTCATTGATTGTCTTTGCCCAAGTGTAGAATTGGCGACTCCACCAACGCTTTGCAATAACGACGCTCAACTCGTTTTAGATGATTTTAAAATTACCACAGAAGCTGGAAATTGGAGCATTTTGAATGAACCAATTGGCTCAACTGCTGAAATAATTGGAGGCGTTTTTATGGCAAACAATTCCGTTGCGGGTGAATATGAAATTGAATTTCGATTAACTCAAACGCCATCTATTACTTGTCCAAGTGCTGCCACTATTTTAGTAACCATCAATGAATTTCTGACTGCTGGAGTTGCACCACCTTTACTCAAGATTTGCAATGATGAACTGTCTATTAATTTATATGATGGATTAATTGGTGCAAGTGTCGGAGGTGTTTGGACTGATATTTCGAACATTCAAACTGCTAATTTTAATACCTCCACGGGTATTTTGGAAACGCAAGGAATCACATCTGGGAGCTATGCTTTTCAATATATCGTTACGCCACTTTCTCCTTGCCCAGCAGATACTTCGATCATCGAAGTTGAAATTGATAACCCAGTAAGTGCAGGTGCTTTTTTACAAAATATAGAATTTTGTGAGGGTGAAAACACCTTGATTTCTCTTTTCGACTTAATCGAAAATAATGACCAAGGAGGTCAATGGTCTCAACTATCTGGCAATGGAATTTCTACCAATGATTTCAACGAAATGAGCGGATTTTTGAACATAGAAAACCTCTCTTTTGGTGAGTATGGATTTCAGTATAAAGTAACCGCAAACGGCATTTGTCCAAATGATTCTATCAATGTAAAAGTCATAATTGATGCACCAGTCAACGCTGGTTCACCTATCCGAAATGTTGAGTTTTGCGAAGGCACAAATATCACTTTTAACCTTTTCGATTTAATCGAAAGTTATGATGGAGGAGGGCAGTGGTCAATAATTGCAGGTAACATCAACTCCTCCAATGATTTTGACGAAACAAGCGGTTTTTTAAACATACAAAATCTATCATCGGGTAATTATGAATTTCAATACAAAGTCACTGCTATGGGCATATGTCCAGCTGATTCAGTAGGGGTGACTGTGGTAATTGATGCTCCAGTCAACGCAGGAGATTTGATTCGAAATGAAGAATTTTGCGAAAGCATAGACACCACAATTTCCCTTTTTAATTATATTGAAAATTATGATTTAGGAGGAGTTTGGTCTTTGATTTCTGGCAATGCTATTTCAGGAAATGATTTTGATGAAACGGACGGAAATTTAATCATAAATGATTTAATATCAGGTAGTTATGAATTTAAGTATGAAATTAGGGCAGTTGGTGTTTGTCCAGACGATCAAGTAATTTTTCCAATTGAAATTCATCCCGATCCAATCGCAAATGCTGGAGAGGATAAAGAATTAGATTGTCTGGTTCGAGCAGTTGAAATTGGTGGAAATGGCACTGTTGGGTTTGATTATAATTGGGAAAGTAATTTTACTATTCCAAATCAATCAATGGCAACAGTTGAGGAAGAAGGACTTTATATTTTAACCGTAATTGATCGGCAAACTGGGTGCGCTGCAACCGATTCAGTTTTGGTGTTAGAAACGGCTGATTATCCGCAATTGCAATCCAATTCTGTTGACCTAACTTGTTATGGCGCGAATGATGGAATTATTAAAGTTGGAAATGTAAATGGCGGGACGCCTCCATTTTTGTATTCTTTAAATGGAGCCCCTTTTTCTAACGAAAATATTTTCGAAAACCTTACGCCTGGTGAGTATCATTTGCTTCTGGAAGATAGTAAGGGATGCACAGATGAATTCACTTTTCAAATTTTTGAACCGAATGAATTGACCGTTACACTTTCTACCAGTCTTACGGGTAGTAGTAATATCATTCAATACGCAGATAGCCTTCAGTTGCAAGCAAATATTTCGGGGCCAATAGATTCAATCGCATGGTCTCCAGTTGATGCATTTGAACCATGTGATCCAGAGTCTGATCCAGATGACTGTCTCACTCCATGGGTTTATCCAACTTCCCTGACCACCTATGAAGTTTTTGTGATAAATGAAAACGGCTGCTCCGACCGCGCTTCAATAACCGTTGACGTAGAATTTAACCCAGATGTCTATATCCCTTCTGCCTTTTCGCCTAATAATGATGGCATCAACGATATTTTTGAAATCTATACAGATGAAACGGTTGAACGAATTCAATCCTTCTTGGTATTTGACCGATGGGGAGAGTCAGTTTTTGAGTCTTATGACTTTGAGCCTGGAAACCCAGCCGGTGGTTGGAATGGCCGATTTAGAGACGAAAAAATGAACCCTGCTGTCTTCGCATATTATGCCGAAATTCTTTTTATTAACGGAGAGACTAAGCTTTTTGAAGGAGATGTTAGCCTTTTGAAATAAGGTATATTGGAAAATATTTACTTCATCGTTTTCTAAACCTATCTATATTTATATCGTAATTTTGAGGTGTATAAAACATCCTATCAAAATGAAGTCTCAGAATATAACTTACCTAATTACGCTTTTGGTTTTTATTTTTTCCTGTAAAAATGAACATCAAACCATTTCAGGAAATGAATCTCAATCAGCTTCGACCTCGATAAAGTTTTCCAAAATTCCTTCCTCACAGTCAGGAATAACTTTCGCCAATAACATCACGGAAGATGAGCAGAAGAACTACTTTAATTTTGAATATATCTATAACGGAGCAGGTGTTGCTACTGCCGATTTTGATAATAATGGAACCACAGATATCTTCTTTGTTGGAAATGAGGTGCCCAATAAACTCTATTTAAACAACGGAGATTTCAAATTTACAGATGTCTCAAAAGGAGCCAGAATACAAGGAGATGATGGTTGGGCCAATGGTGTATCTATTGTAGATATCAATCAGGACGGCTGGATGGATATTTATGTG
>CALHBQ010000584.1 GCA_937930815.1 uncultured Saprospiraceae bacterium
GCTTATCAACGGGGCGTTCCGGCAATATTATAAATTGCGGATGGGTCGAATTGACCACTTCCGCAAACATCCGCACCTTGTGCAGGCCGCTCTTTTTGAAAAGTTCCTTCTGGCAGGTCGCTCGACCGAGTGGGGTAAAGCATACGATTATAAGTCCATTAAGACACCTCAAGATTACAGAGAAAGAGTCCCGGTTCAACAGTATGAGGTATTTAGCCCACTCATTCGCCGTGTAATTATGGGTGAGAAAGATGTCCTTTGGCCAGGGAAAACACAGTGGTTTTCCAAGTCCTCTGGGACGACGGATGATAAGAGCAAATACATTCCGATCACTTACGATAATTTGCGCTACTGCCATATTCGTAGTTGTTGGGATTCAATGACATTGCTTTATGATCAACGGCCCGATATGCGCCTTTTTGCTGCAAAAGTCGCCCTAATGGGTGGTTCACTTTCTCCTTGGCCGAACAATCCAAAAGCAACAACCGGTGATATTTCGGCCATTATGATACACCACTTGCCTGGCGTAAGTCGCCCCACTTTTGTCCCTGATATGGAGACAGCTCTCATGTCCAACCTCGAAGCAAAAATCGAACGTATGGCAGAAATCTTACCCAAAGAAGACGTTGCCATGATTGGTGGCGTTCCAACATGGGTGGTCGTTTTATTTAGAAAAATTTTAGAAAAAACTGGAAAAGATAATATGCTTGAGGTGTGGCCAAACTTTCAAGCCTACATGCATGGTGGCGTTAGTTTTAAACCATATATCGAACAATTCAAGCAGTTTATTCCTTCCGACGATTTCAGTTACCAAGAAATATATAATGCTTCTGAGGGCTACTTCGGAGCACAAGATGATTTCAACGACGAGGGTATGTTGCTCTTCCTCGATAATGGAATTTATTATGAGTTCTTGCCTGCGGACCAGTGGAATTTAGAAAATCCAAAAGCAATTAGTTTGGAGGAAGTTGAGTTGGGTGTTAATTATGCGATTGTCATTACGACCAATTCTGGGCTTTGGAGATACCTGCCAGGCGATACCGTTATGTTTACTTGCAATTGCCCTTACCGCATCAAAGTGACGGGACGTACGAAGCATTTCGTCAACGCATTCGGAGAGGAAGTGATGGTTGAAAATACAGACATGGCGCTCGCAAAAACTTGTATGCAAACCGGAACGATTGTCAATGAATACACCGTCGCACCAGTATACTTCCAAGGCGGCAACAAAGGTGGCCATCAATGGCTCATCGAGTTCGAACGTGCACCTCTCGACATGCGCGTGTTCAATGAATTACTCGACCAAAATCTCCAAGAAATCAACTCTGACTATGAAGCCAAGCGGACTAATAATATGGCACTTGAGCAGCTCCAGCTCAATGTCCTACCTAAGAATACTTTTATGAATTGGATGAAATCTAAGGGGAAGTATGGTGGCCAGAATAAGATTCCTCGACTTGCCAATCATCGACAATTTATTGATGAGATTTTGTTGTTTGTGGGGAAGCAGGCTTAAGCGTTTTTATGTTACGCGGAGTTTCGCAGAGGAGACGCAGAGTTTCACAGAGAGAAAAATAAATACTATGAAAAAATTAAATGACATTACCCAAATCATTATTGGTTCAGCAATTGAAGTTCATCGGAATTTAGGGCTAGGACTTTTAGAATCTGCTTATCAGGCATGTTTAGGGCATGAACTCCAAAAAGAAGGTCTATTTGTTCAAAGAGAAGTACCTGTTCCAATACTTTATAAAGAAATCAAACTCGAACAAGGCTATCGAATTGATTTATTAGTAGAAAAGAAAATCATTGTTGAACTAAAAGTGGTTGAAGCGCTTAACGAAGTCCATCATGCTCAAGTATTAACTCAAATGAAATTTGCAAAGATGCCCATTGGATTACTCATAAACTTTAATGTTTCATTATTGAAAGATGGATTAAGAAGATTCGCAATGCGAGAATTCATGTAACTCCGCGAAACTCTGCGTCTCCTCTGCGAAACTTCGCGTAACTAAAGTATTAAATCAACCCATCCCCCTCATACAATCCAACCCCTTTCTCAATCATCTCCTTAATCTCCTCTTCAACCTCAGGAGTCAACTTTTTAATATGAAAACAACTCTTACCTTTTAAAAATTTCTTCAACTCAGGAGAAAGTGAAAACTCATCCATATGCGTATAAATTGGAAAAAAATACAAACGAATATCTTTTGGTTTTGGAATCACTGAAGCAAAATAATGGCCATCAACTTTCTGTTTGCCCTGCATCACTTCTTTAGTGCCACAAGCCTCAAATTTTGCAGCTTCATCGTGACGAATTCGCAAAATAGGTGCCTGGGCATGGAGCATTTCTTTAAGCGTCGTTTGAATTTCTATTAAATCAGACTTCATATTTAAAAATTTATAAAACAAAGATAAAAAATAGCCAAATGAAATTTTAAACTTGTTCTTGACACTTGAACTTGAACTTTCCGTACTTTTGCACCTTTTTGAAAGAAAAAATTACACAACATGACACAAGTTCAGAAAAGTGTTGGCGAAACCAACTTCAAACTACCCAACCAAAAATCGTTTTATAGAGGGAAAGTACGCGATGTTTATAGCATTCACGATATGTTGGTGATGGTGGCGAGTGACCGTATTTCTGCGTTTGATCATGTATTGCCGCGACCGATTCCTTATAAAGGACAGGTGCTCAATCAGGTCGCAACTCATTTTTTGAATGCGACATCTGACATTTGCCCCAATTGGCTGATGAGTACACCCGACGAAAATGTCGCGATTGGATTAGCATGCGAACCTTTCAAAATAGAAATGGTCATCCGTGGATATTTGGCTGGACACTCATGGCGCGAGTACAAAGCTGGAAAGCGAATGATTTGTGGTGTAAAAATGCCAGATGGTATGAAGGAAGGTGATAAATTTCCAAAACCAATTATCACCCCAGCCACGAAAGCAGAAGAAGGGCACGATGAGGACATTTCAAAAGAAGAAATTTTGAAACAAGGAATTGTCAGTGCGAATGATTACAAAGTGATGGAGGAATACACTTATGCACTTTTTCAACGAGGAACAGAAATGGCTGCCAAGCGCGGATTGATTTTAGTCGATACTAAATATGAATTTGGTAAGAAAAACGGAACGGTCTTTTTGATTGACGAAATTCATACACCAGACAGTTCTCGATATTTTTATAAAGATGGATATGCTGAGCGACAAGCGAAAGGCGAACATCAAAAGCAATTGTCCAAAGAATTTGTGAGAGAGTGG
>CALHBQ010000585.1 GCA_937930815.1 uncultured Saprospiraceae bacterium
AATAAGTGTTTTCCGATTGAAGAAATTAAAGTGACGACTATTTTCTCCGTTATCGAAATGGCGAATGCTGCTACTCCTAAGATGTGTGGAATGGTGAAGGATTTGTTGGGCATGATGGCTTAGTTTTTTTATTGAACCATATAAGGCATTTAAGAACATATAATATTTAGTGTATCAAATGAACAATAGTTCCCTCCCTGTCTCCTGATAAGGGACAAGGAGAAATCTAATTTTTCACTTTTGTTGAGTTCGACTCCGCTCACCCAACACATTTGTGGGTTGATCGCAACTTGTGTTAATCATTCAAATCCCTGATTAGTAATCTTGCTTTTTTTGATTCAAATTATTGAATCCGTGCCCTGAAAGTTCCCTCTAAGTTACCTAAAGATACTTCTTCTGTATCCATGACTTCGCCGCTGAAAGTTCCTTCTACAAATTCCTCATCGTTCATTGTGATAGTAGAATTTAATTGATACCCACCTAAACTGTTGATATAGGACCAACCGTTTGAAGAATTGTATTTTCTAATTACAACATTTACATTGCTCTTATGACTTCCTGTGGCAGAGCCGTCAAAGACAATAGAAAATTTGTTTTCATCGGTTAAGGAACTTTGTGCTTGTTTTATCACCATTTGACCATCTGGCTGGATGTTAGCAAAAGTAAAAACATCACCTCCGGCCGCCGAGCCGCCAACGGTGTATTTAAGGAAGGTATCATCATCTTCACAAACCTTCTGGTCGGGAACGTCAAATCGCTGCCCAGGCGTATGAGTGAAGATCAATTCTACATATTTTCGAGGATTTTGAGTAGCAACACTAATTAAAACTGGATGCTCCATCGGTTGGCAATCTCGAAGATGAAATCCCGAATTCCCACCAGCTTGAAAAGTAAGGTTATCTTCTTTATAAAAAAGATCATATCCATAAAGCTTTGTTCCTGAAGAACAATCCGTAACATTATCGAGATATACCTGATCTCGGTCATATGAAAAATCAAAACTTTCATCCAATAAATTTCCAATATCTTTACTTTCAGAAAAAGAACCTAAAGGAATAACACCACCACCACAAGCAACATTATAGTGTAAAAACAATTCTTGATTTGGCAAGGTTGTCATATAAAAGGTAGGAAATTCAGGGCCTACCATACAAGTTCCAAGTAATTCGTTATCTGCATTTGTAATGTAAAACCAAGTTTCACGAAGTCTTGTTCCTTCTTGCAATTGCCCTGTTAAAACAATATATGATTCTGCATCAGTAAGCACTTCTCCATTAATGTCAGGAAATGTTTCTCGCATCATATGAACTTGCCATTTTGGGATTGATTCACCTTCCACCTTGACTACATTATTGTAATATCCAGGAGCTTCAAATAGAAAATAGGCACCCTCAGCCGGCACCGGTTGCTCAGGAAACCTAAAACCCCCTGTTTCATTTGTATTAGACTCCCACAATACATCTCCCGTAAACATTAATTTAACAGAAACATTATGAATATAATTATAGGTATGAATATCATTCCATTGCCTAAAACTTTCTCTCTCTTCAACATTTGCCCACCAAGACAAATCAATGGTAGAGATAGGTTCTGATGAAGGAGTTCCTGTTAGGGTATTTGTAACGTCAGAGTTTTTTTGACAGGCAGTCAAACAAAAAACAAGAAAAAATATGCTTATATAAATATATTTCATTTTCTATGTATTTAAAAAGGAAGCGATCTCATTGTCGCCTCAATTTGAAGAATTTTTCTGGGTTGATTCGATTAGTTTCATCAACCGTTCAATAATACTATCCTTGAGGGTTGGAAAACGCTTGAAGGAATGAAGAAATAATTTGTAAAGTAGTAACGTTCACCTCCTCTTCCTCTGTGTACCACCTGACATAACTCCAGATAGAAATGAACTCCGTTTTACATATATTCTAATAACCGAACCAAGTTTTTGAAAAAAGCTATAGATTGAAACATGCAAACTATTTAAAATATAAGTAGTTCGCGTTATTAATTTTTCATTCCTTAATTCAAAAATCTTTGTTATGAAATCAACGAAACCTCTTTTCGTTTTACAAAAAATTATTCTAATTCATACTTTCCTGTTTTTAACCTATGGCAACATTGCCATAGGTCAGGACACTACAGAGTGCCCATATTTCAGTATATCCAGTACAGATTCTACAGGGGTAGTTTTTTCACTTGTCTCTACCGATATTGATGCCACCATCAGTGGTGTGATTGCCAATGTCGTGGTGGAACAATTGTACCTCAACTCGGGTGACTCGATAGTGGATGCGACCTATGTATTTCCGATGTCAACCAATGCTGCTATCTATGCCATGGAAATGGATGTCAACGAACGAACCATCGTGGCAGAAATCAGAAGAAGAGCCGAAGCGCAACAAATTTTCCAAAATGCGGATAGCCTTGGCCATACCGCTTCCCTTCTCGAACAGCACAGACCTAATGTTTTTCAGATGAGTCTTGCCAATATTAAACCAGGAGATTCCATAAGAGTGCGCATGGTTTATACGGAGTTGTTAGTTCCAACAAATGGGGTTTATCAATTTGTATTTCCCAATATCGTTGGACCAAGATTTACAACTCAAGGAGAATCATGGATTTATCAGACGGCTTTAGATTCTATCCCACTTTCTGAAACGGATTTGAATTTCAACCTAAAAATAAACGCAGGTATGCCACTGACTGCAGAATGTACATCTCATACTGCAAATTTTACAAATCAAGGAAATTCGGCTCAAACTACACTCACAACAAAACCTGGAGCCGACCTCATTGTCAACTATACTTTGGATGATAATCAAATCGAAACTGGCCTATTGTTGTATGAAGATTCTACCGAAAATTTCTTTTTATCAATGATTCAGCCAGCCAAGCCAGATATAGATTTTGATAGTCCAGAGCGGGAGTATATTTTCATTATGGACGTCTCTGGCTCGATGCGTGGAGAGCCATTAGAAGTTTCTAAAAGATTGATTACCAATCTATTAAACGACCTAAATCCAGATGATAGATTCAATATTTTATTTTTTGCGGGCGGGTCGTCTGTCTTATCTCCCAACTCATTGCCTGTCACCAATGACAATATCGATAATGCCATTGCTTTGATAAATAGTTTTGGCGGAGGTGGAGGTACACGATTGTTACCAGCCATGCAAAGAGCATTGAACATGGGAGGCACAGAAGGATATTCCAGAACTTTTGTTATCCTAACGGATGGTTATGTTTCGGTGGAAAAAGAGACTTACCAAATGATCCGCGAGAATCTTAATGAAGCTAATTTTTTCTCTTTTGGAATTGGCACCAGTGTCAACCGATTTATAATTGAAGGAATTGCTTATGTGGGTGAAGGAGAAGCATTTGTAGTGACTGACGACGTAGATGCAGATGATATGGCCAATACCTTTAAAACATATATCGAACGACCTGTGCTTACTAATATCGAAGCTATGTTTGAAGGCATCGATGTTTATGATGTGGAGCCACTTACTATTCCTGATGTATTTGCGGAGAGACCAATTATAATTTACGGCAAATACAACACTCCTTCAACAGGAAAAATAAATCTAAAAGGAGACTATGCAGATGGCGTCATTTCAAGCTCATTAGATTTCTCTGATTACACTGCAAATGCAGATGAAAATATCGCCTTAAAATATTTGTGGGCACGAAAAAGAATTAAACTCATGTCCGATTATGGTATTGCAAGCAATGAATCTGATACTATTAGTATAGAAGAGGAAATCACTTTATTAGGTTTAAAATATAGTCTCGTGACCGAGTTTACTTCATTTGTTGCCGTAGACAGTAGTGCTGTATCTACCAGTGGTACAGACCCAGATGATGATGATAATGGTGGAACAGTATCTTCGGATGTAGAAGACCAAATATTTTCTCCTGACTCAGAAAAAGATATTATTAAAGTTATCGGTACCATCACTGATTCAGATAGAATACTTAGACTTAAAATTGAGCATCTAAACGATTTTGATATTAAAAACTTAACGCTACAGATTACAAGTATTGGTGGTCATACTTTTACTTACAAAAACATTAATCAAACAAACGCTGAAGATATCATAACCATCCTTTTAGAGGATTTACCTTCAGGTATTTATTTTGTTTCACTTGTATCTGAATCCGAAATTTTGGATACCGAGAAGTTTGTAATTAAGTAAATTTTTCGAAAGCCTCAAAAGCTCCTCAGACGGTGACTTCCCGTCACCGTCTGAGTTTCAAATGACCTATTTTTTACTAAATTGGCGGTGAAAAAGAATTTAATTGAAAAAGTATAATGAATAAAGAAGTAGTCTCCGTAGAATGGTTGAAGAACAATCTATCCAATAAAAACCTAATAATA
>CALHBQ010000586.1 GCA_937930815.1 uncultured Saprospiraceae bacterium
AATCAAAGATTGAGATGGGCCGCTAAGACTTCTCATTATAAAAACAGGACAACCGTTTTTGTTCAAACATGGGTTGGAGCTTTTTCTTTAGGCATTTTTCTAGCGCTTTTATTGATTCCGTTTTTGGGTGTATTTGCTTTGCGGTTATTTGTTTATTCGTTATGCTTCAAAGCAATTGTCGATTATTTCTACTTAAAAAAGATGTCTAACTTCTTCGATAGATCTGACTTGATGCGCCATTTTTTATCTGCTCAATTTTGGCATCTCTTCTATATTGTTCGCGTAGGTATTGGTAGTTTCTTTTCCAAAAATACTCTTTGGAAAGGACGCAAAATTTAAAGTTGACATTTCGCGGCACCTTTTTGAATATAAAGGTGTTAGTTCTGCTTTAGACAGAATTTTAAAATAAAACCCGATGTTAAAAAAACTCTACCTCGATTCTTTTCGCGGTCTCTCAAGAGAAGTTTGGTTATTGGCACTGGTCAATTTCATCAATCGAATGGGAACAATGGTGATCCCTTTTTTGAGTATTTATTTGACTTCCGAGTTAAAATTTACTTTAAGTGATGTTGGTTGGATAATGGCAGCTTTTGGTTTTGGCTCTGTAGTCGGCACCTTTATTGGCGGATTGTTGACGGACAGAATCGGCTACTACAAAATCATGTTTTGGTCTCTTTTTCTGAGTGGTTTTCTTTTCATCAGTTTACAATTCATAACAACCTTTTGGGAATGGGTGGGACTAATCTTTTTTGCCACTTTAGTTGCAGATTTATTTCGACCTGCCAGTCTCACAGCAGTTGCTGTATTGAGTAAACCCGAAAACAGAACTCGGTCAGTCTCATTGATTCGATTGGCTATCAATATGGGTTGGGCATTTGGGCCATTCATCGCTGGAATTATGGCAGATCATTTAGGCTATTCCTATTTATTTTGGGGTGATGGGCTGACTTGTATTTCGGCAGCATTATTCTTTTGGTATGCTGTTCCAAAGAAGGTTGCCGAACAGGCAGATGACCCAGAGTTAGAAACCACCTCAACGAGTTCTTCTGTTTATAATGATTGGGAGTATCTCTTCTTTATAGCAATGTTATTAATTTCAGCAATTGCGTTTTTTCAATTATTTACAACGATTCCGTTATTTTTTGAAAGCCAAATTGGCTTAACTAAAACGCAAATTGGATTGCTGATGGGATTAAACGGATTATTGATTTCCATTGTCGAAATGCCAACTGTTTTCCTTTTAGAAAAGAAAAACATCAATTTACAATTGGCTGCTTTTGGAGCAGTATTAATAGGGCTTTCTTACTTTGTTTTGGGGTTTAGTGTATGGTGGGGAGTTGCCGTGATTTCAACAATTTTAGTATCAATTGGAGAGATATTTCAAATGCCATTTTCCAACGCTTATGCCGTCAATCGACCCAAACCAGAAAATAGAGGAAGATACATGGCGCTTTATGGAATGGCTTATTCGGTAGCGTTTGTAATTGCACCTCCTTTAGGAACCAATCTCGTAGAGTTCTACGGTTGGAATGCAATGTGGTTTGTTATTTCCTTATTTGGAGTTGTCTCTGGAATCGGCCTCTGGGCGTTGGGACAAAGAAAAAATAAAGTGACATTTCAGAAAGAATCAACAATTGAAGACATAAAAAAAGAGGAAGTTACGATGCCGTAACTTCCTCAATAAAAATAATATTTTTTGGGTAGAAAACTACTCTCTAAGTTTTCGTTTCCCCATGTCGTACTCGTAAATACGAGCTTCATTTACTTTGGGTTTGATGACGGTATTATTAAACCTCCTTACGGATTTCAAATCAGAAAACTCTGCTTTGATCACGTAAGAATATCCTCCTTCTCTCAATTTATGATAATAGATTTTTCCAAATTTTTTAAATAAGGGATTGGCTCTTTTCATTGGATATTCAGAAGTTCCTACTTCAATTACATACCCATCATATATTGCTGACAATCGTTTTTGCAATCGATAGGCCGTTGAAATTTCACTCGGTACTATTTGATTGCTGGCCACATAATTTTGTGCAGACAGTGATGTTGATATAAAAATAAAAGATAGTAGAAAAAGGACTGGTGGGAGGCTTACTTTGTTCATGTATAAAATTTTTTATAATATGTTTGAAGAAAATATTATGCCAATTTTTTATAATATGTTTTGTTGCGTTTTCATTATTAGCAAATTCTTTAAGTTTGATTATGAATGACAATTGAAAAATGGTTTTAACTTTGAACCTATGAAAGATTCCACGATAAGGCGAGTGATAGTTTTGGGAGCGTTGGCGATTCTGGGTGTATTGGCTGTGCAGAGTTACTGGGTACTCCGTACTTGGAATTTGCAAGAACAAGAGTTTAATGATAAAGTCCAGATAGCTTTACTAAACGTCGCGAAAGACCTTGAAAAGATAGGAAGCCAATTACCATCGCAAGGATTGATTAGTCAGATTTCGACTAACTATTACGTAGTCAACATCAATGATATCATTAATGCCAACACCTTAGAATTTTATCTTAGAAATCAATTGGAGGCAATTGGCTTAGCAGAAGATTTTGAGTATGGAATCTATGATTGTTCTAGTAATAAAATGGTTTATGGAAACTACATATCATACGAACCGGAAAAGGTTGATATAGGAAAGCCTGACTTACCAATGTATGATGAGTATCTCTATTACTTCGGGGTGCGTTTTCCTAATCGGACGGGGTATTTACTCGACACGATGCGATTGACAATAATGTTTAGTTTGATTCTTTTAATGACCATTGCCTTTTTTGCTTATACTTTATACATCATTTTGCGGCAGAAACGTCTTTCTGAAATGCAAAAGGATTTTATTAATAACATGACCCATGAGTTTAAAACTCCAATTTCTACTATAAAGATTTCGGCGAATACTTTTCTCAATCATCCAACGGTACAAGCAGATAATCGTCTGATGCAATATGCTTCCATTATTAACGACCAAAATAACCGTTTAAATTCTCAGGTTGAAAAAGTATTACAACTTGCTCAAGTTGAAAGAGATAATTTTCAACTCAAAAAAGAACCGATTAATCTGCATGAACTATTGGAGCATATAATTGGTAGCACAAAACTAAAAGTAGCGGAACTGGGCGGCTCCCTTAATGCTTCCTTAAATGCCAAGAAGACAATGGTGTCAGCAGACAAATTGCACCTTACTAATATCATTCACAACCTGCTCGATAATGCAATGAAGTATCGAAAAGAAATACCTGAAATGTCAATTAAAACAGAAGATTCAGGAGAGCAAATCCATCTGAAAATTATGGATAAAGGATTAGGTATAAATAAGGAACAGCAAAGCAAAGTCTTTCAAAAATTCTATCGAGTCCCTACTGGGAATGTTCACAATGTCAAAGGCTTTGGCCTCGGATTATTTTATGTACGAAACATCTGCCGTGAGCATGGCTGGAAATTAGAGTTAGAAAGTGAAGAAGGAGAAGGTACGACGATTCATATTTTCATGTAAAGAGTTACCCGAAAATTTCATTCAACATTTTTGATTCTTTTGGGAAAACAGCTGCAAATTTTTCTGGATAAACGAAGTGGTAAACAATGCCAATAGGGAGCGTATCAATATCTTTCAAGCCCATAAAACCTTCTAAGGCTTCTCGTTTCAGGCCATTAATTTCGCCAATTTTATCCCAAAAATTATTATCAAAAGTAGGATAGTTTTTATCTGGGTAACTAAGGATAAAAACTTTTGCATACTCATGTAAACCGATATGATAGTACTTTTTCGTATCCAAAAAACCAGGCATGAAGTGTTCCAATGAAAATACTAATACTCCATCTTCTTCAAATATTTCTGAAGCATGAAGTTCCTCTGGATGTTGAGGAGAAGGAAATGCGTGATTATAAACGACAACATTTTCAAATTTCGGAAAAAGAAAATCCTCTTTATTAAAAGTAAGCCAAACAGGACAGGCAGCAATAAGTCCACGTATATCATCTGGAACCCCGTCCGAACTTTTGGTGATATATTCAACAGACAATTGATAAAGCGTAAGTCGGTGATCAAACTTTTTTTTATCCTCTGGTGATAGATTATCATAAAATGGAAGGTGCTTACCCAGAAGCGTTTTGACCATTGGATCAATTTGAGGAGGCGATCGCTGATACCACCACCAATTGATTTGAGGTGCAAAAACATAAAGTATCGCCGTAATGATTACAGGAGGTATAATCCATAAAGAATAGCTCTGATCTACTTCCCAAGTGAGATATAATGCTCCGAGCGCAAGTAGAACAAATGGTATTAAAATTCGCTTTGCAAACATATCATTGCTTTTTTTATTTTTATAAAATACCCTAAACCTAGACAAATGTATTGAGCAAGTCTGCAAAGAAAACATTAATTTTGTAAACTATATTTTGCACAATTCCTACCTAAATCAGATCCCATTCTGAAGTCCACCCCTCAACTGGCGATCCTATTTGGATCAATCTCATTCCGAATTTTCTTTTTTCGGTAACTAAAGTACTTGTTAAGTTAAATTAATAAGCACAAAATATTACTAATTCATGGGTAGAAAATTAGCACTGACCATCCTCTTTGCGTTTCAGTTGATGGTTGGCAGTGGGCAGTATAAAGTAAAACCAAACGGCAACGGCAATGGGAAGACTTGGCAAGACGCCACAAATCTTCAGTATGCCTTAAGTTCCGCTCAAGCAGGTGTAGAGATTTGGATTGCTGAAGGAGTTCATTATCCAACAACTTGTAGCCCATGCACCGAAGAGGACAAAAAGAAATCTTTCGTTATCCCAGACGGTATAAAAATATTGGGTGGATTTAAAGGTAACGAGGTGAATAAAAATCAAAGAGATTGGAGGGCAAATAAAACGATACTCAGTGGAGATATTGATCAAGACAATACGAAAAACAATAATTCATACTCCGTAGTTTTTACAGAAAACGTCAGTAACTCAACCTTAATCGATGGTCTGACGATTAGAGAAGGAAATGCAGATGGTGTAAATACTCTAAAAGAGGATCCTACTAAAAGTGGAGGAGGTTGGTACAATGGAGGAGTTGGAACACCACAGTCCAATCCACAAATCATAAATTGTATTTTTGAAAATAATGAGGCGAATGCTTTTGGAGGCGCCATGTACAATATGGGTGGCTTCGAAGGCCATTGTATGCCTACTTACCAAAACTGTATTTTCAAAAATAATCAAAGCAAATTTGACGGCGGGGCAATTTACAGCAATGGCTCTTTTGAAGGTGATTGTAATTTTATAATGGAAGATTGTTTGTTCGAAAACAATCTTGCTGGTTGGGAAATCGGCTCAGGTGGTGCACTTTTTAATAACGGAATAGAAGGAACGTGTAATCCCGAAATTAGGAGGTGTAAATTTCAATATCAAGAAGCGACACTACACGGTGGAGCGGTTTATAATCAAGGCAAAAACGGGGATGCAAGCCCGTTTTTCGAAAATTGCACTTTTTATAAAAATAAAGCTGAACAAGCAGGCGCTATTTACAATCTCGGTGTAAGATCGAATGGAAACAGTAGCCCTCAAATTATCAATTGCACCTTTTATGGAAACGTCGCCTATGATTATGGAGGAGCCATCATGGCAAATGGAGATTTGAATGGAACGAGCGAACCGTTCATTGGCAATTGTATTTTTTGGAATAATAGGGGCATGGTAAAAGGAGA
>CALHBQ010000587.1 GCA_937930815.1 uncultured Saprospiraceae bacterium
AGGCCAAAATCAGGCAATATCAAATGCCGACCATATCGCTCCAATTCCTTTTGTAAAAGTCCTTTATTTTCCAAAATATCTAAAATTATGATGGCCTTACTTTACAATAGAATTTACTCTAACGAAAATAAATTAACGGTGCCAGGGCTAACGCCCTTTTCTGGAAAGGCGATGATACTATCTACAAACGGAACCAGCACTACGTGCTTTCCTTCTGTACAAAAAGAAGGCTATTCCATTAGTTTCGATATGTTCGATTTTCAAAATCGAGCATATCTTTAAGCTGTTGATTAGGAATAGCTTATAAATGTGACGGATTTTGAAAATCCTCCACATTAGGCCTTTTGGTACAGCCTCTTGCTGTTTGTAATTTTAATATCCTCTTTTTACCTAAAAGCACGTAGTACCGACACCGTTAGCTTTTTCACAGACTATTGTATCGAATAAAACCAAAAGTAACGAAATTTGATTTATCTTCGAGATTCGAAAAGAGGCAAAGATATGTTGTACGACAACCACGGAAGAGAAATAAACTACATGAGATTGGCGGTCACCGACCGTTGCAATTTGCGTTGTCATTATTGCATGCCAGAAGAAGGTATCAATTATGTCCCACGCGCATCCCTCATGACCTATGAAGAAATGGTGCGCATCGTTTCCGTTTTTTCGAAAGAAGGCATTTCTAAAATTCGTATTACAGGAGGCGAGCCGTTTTTGAGAAAAGACATGATGAGTTTTTTGAAAGAAATCTCTATCCTTCCCGACCTCAAAAAAATCCACATCACTTCCAACGGAACTTTATTGATTGATAAAATTGACGACTTGCGTCGAATGGGCATCACGTCCATCAATTTGAGTTTGGATACGCTTGATCGCGAGCGATTTTTTAAAATTACAAGAAGAGATGATTTCCAAAAAGTAATGGATTGTTTGGATGCACTTTTGGATGCAAAATTTGAGGTTAAAATCAACATGGTTGTTCTATCTCAAGAGAACACCGACGACATCATACCAATGGTCGAATTGGCCAAAAACAAAAATATTGCCGTCCGTTTTATTGAAGAAATGCCATTCAATGGCACTGAAGGAAAAGGAAATGATGCCTATTGGTCACACATTCAAATTTTAGAAAAAATAAAGTCTAAATACCCTTCTGCTCAAAAGTTGATTGACCCAAAATATTCGACTTCTTCCAATTATAAAATTGATAATTTCAAAGGTAGTTTTGGAATTATTGCTGCCTACTCTCGTACTTTTTGCGGAAGCTGTAATCGAATCAGAATGACGCCTCAGGGACTCATCAAAACTTGTCTTTATGACAATGGTGTATTCAATGTTCGTGATTTGATTCGCGCAGGTGCAACGGATGAACAACTCACCGCTGCTTTAAAATCTGCCCTCGGCCATCGCGCAAAAGATGGTTTTGAAGCGGAGCATAAGCGTTTTCAATTTCCAGTTTCGGAGTCTATGGCTACGATTGGGGGGTGAGATTCTTAGAAGCAAGCGTCTAAAGAAACTGAATTAATTATGAAAACTCTAAAAAGCTTTTGGAAAAACAAAATAGCTTCATTTTTCAAACCGTCTACAAATAGTGAAGAAAAATTTGATTTTGGAATTGGTAAATCAATGATAAAAGAAAATTCTATTAAAATATGGAATTATCCATTTGAGCCAGCATCAGTTTATCCGTCAAAAGAAATCCAATCCGAAGAAATAGAAGCCATTCATTTAGAAAACTATCCTCCGACTCTAAAGGTGGATAAAGAATTGATATTTATATCAAGAGCATCAGTTAACCAACTGAAAGAATTTGCTAAAAGAAATGGAATAAAATTAGCAGAAAGACCTTCGAATTGGGACTATATCACTGAACCTTTTTTAGATACGGAATTTGATGATAATGAAAAAGAAGCAACATTAAAGTCTCTCATTAAAAATGGATTTACAAAAAAAGAAATTACCGAAATCAGAAAAGAAATTGGTGACCAGATGTATAAATATAACTTTGATACGATGCTTTGGGAATGGGTTCATTTAGGTTTATCAGATGTTTTAGCCGCGTTAAAACCAAAATTAAACAAAAAGGATTTCGAAGAAATTTACTGGAGGGCAATGGAAATAGAACAACGAAAATCTATTTAATAAAATCAAATCTATCATAATGGTTTTATCACATATTACCATTTAGAAAAATGATCACAAAAGAAGATAAGCAATCAATAAAGAGAGGATTCATTTACCTTTTAATATCCATTCCTTGTGCATTTTTATTCATGAAAGTTATTGAACTTAAATACACAAAACTGTTTTGGAGCTACTATGCCATCATGGGAATTACCGCCTTAATAACGGAGTGGAATGATTATGTGCCTTATCATGAAAGGACCACATTCGTACAAAGATGTGAAGACGTCCTTTTTATAACCTTTTTTACTTTGATGACCTGGTATTTTGGGACGATGCTGATTGAGTGGATAAATCAATAAAGGCATTATCGCTCAAAATCAGTCTTTCCACCTGACTTCTTCATCAACTTCGTTTCCTTGATGATGATGCTTTGCGAAAAGCCTTTACACATATCATAGATGGTCAACGCAGCTACTGTAGCTCCAGTTAATGCCTCCATTTCAACTCCAGTTTGACCTTTTGTTTTGGCGAGACATTGTATGACAACTTCTTCCTTTTCGTTTATCTCAATTTGAATATCCACTTTCGTTAATGGCAGTGGGTGACAAAGCGGAATTAAATCACTCGTCCTCTTTGCTCCCATGATACCCGCCAAAATCGCAGTTTGAAAAACAGCCCCTTTTTTAGTTTGAATATCATCGTTTTTCAAGTTTTCTAAAATCTCTTTTTCCAAAATAACAATAGACTGAGCGATGGCAATTCGCTCCGTTATCTCCTTATTTCCGACATCTACCATTTTGGGATTTCCA
>CALHBQ010000588.1 GCA_937930815.1 uncultured Saprospiraceae bacterium
GTTCCCTGAGCGAAGCCGAAGGGAACAGGCATGGAAATCGATCTCCGCTTTTGTTCCCTTCGGCTTCGCTCAGGGAACGCATCAGAGAACGCATCAGGGAACGCACTAATTCGCTCGAAGAGCAACCTTTTAAATAGAAAAATATTAAGATGAAAAATATAAAATTCCTTTTCTTCGGAATCCTTTTTGGAATCATCATGACTAAATCAGAAGCGGTTTCTTGGTATCGAATTCAAGAGATGTTTCGGTTTGAAAGTTTCCATATGTACGGCATTATCGGAACGGCGGTTGTGCTCGGTGCACTCGGTGTTTTCTTGATGAAAAAAATGGGTTTGACTACTTATGAGGGAAAACCATTAAAGCTGCAAGCAAAAGAAATGCAGGTCAAAAGATTACTCTTTGGCGGTACCATTTTTGGATTGGGTTGGGCGATGACTGGTGCTTGCCCTGGGCCATTGTACACATTGGTAGGACATGGTGTTTGGGTCATTTTTGTGATTATCGGGAGTGGCGTTTTTGGGGCATTCGTTTATGGTGCTTTGAGAGATAAATTGCCACATTAAATTGAGTTGTATTTGCAATTTCTAATTGACTTGAAAAAAGCGGCGCTCATTTGAGTGCCGCTTTTTTTGTTTGTTAATCCCCTAAAATTTGTATTGGAATTCTCTTTCAATTGATCTAATTTTGAGAAATTCTATTTTCTAAAATCCACCAATAATCGATTATGCTTAAACTGAAACTTCTTGCCCTAATTATAGTGCTCGCCTGCCAATTTTCTATTGCTCAAACAGATGGTGATCAATTATTTAATGAGAATGTTCTCCACGAAATTCGAATTGAAGGGCCAACTTTGGCTGAATTAAATTCGAAATACTTCAATGAATTGTTTTCAGGGGATTTCACCTATTTTCTTTCTAAAGTTACCATTGATGGGGTAGTGATTGACTCTGTCGGTGTTCGGATGAAAGGTGGTAGTTCAGTTTTTGATTCAAAGAAACCTTTGAAACTTGATTTCAATACTTTTAAGGCAGGACAAGAATATGATGGAGTCAAAAAAATGAATCTGCATAATTTTAATATTGACTCTTCTTTTCAACGAGAACTTTCTTCCTATGACGTGATGAGGACTGCTGGCTTGAAAGCGCCAAGAACAGCCGTCGCTCAAGTTTATTTGAATAATCAACCACAAGGTGTTTATGGACTCGTGGAGCAAATTGACAAAAACTTTTTGCGGAATTATTTTGCCAATGATGAAGGCACTTTGGTCAAAAGTGGACAGGCAGGTGTTGATTTGAAAAGTGATACTGGATCGGTTTCGATCTATAATGATTTGAAGCAATTTGTGAATACCACTCCCAATTCAATATTGGCCGATACTATTGAAAAGGTGATGGATGTAGAGGGTTTTTTCAAACAGTTGATTTTGCAAAATATCATCAGTACTGCAGATAATTTATTTCAGTATGAAAACAACTTCTATTTGTATCAAGAACCGAAATCTCAGATAAAATACTTTATTCCTTGGGATTTTAATTTGTCTTTTTTGCCGTGGAGAAATGCCCCTATAAGTAGCACTCCTCAAAATGCGATGGCAATCAAGCTCTTAGAAATACCGAAATACCGAGCGCTTTACTTTCAGCTTGGTTGTGAAATGCTCGACTATAATTTTACAGAAGAGCGTCTGTTTCCATTGCTTGATAAAAGGAAAAATTTGATTCGTGATGCGGTTGCAAATGACCCATATGTCAATTTTTCAATTGCAGATTTTGATGCAAAAAATGAAGTAATAAAAACATGGATTCCATCGAGAAGAGCCGATTTGCAAAATCAATTGCAAATGTTTGCTTGTCAGCCGTTAGATAATGTAGGCTTTCAAACGGTTTCAATTAACGAAATCATGGCGTCCAGTGATAGCTTGAGTGGCATTGCTGATCCTGCTGGTGATTACCCCGATTGGATCGAATTGTACAATAATACTACAGGTGATGTTTTGCTCGATGGTTGGTATTTGAGTAATGACAAAGACTTTAAAAAACATTGGAAATTTCCAGAAGGAACCACGATTGAAGCAGGGGCGTATTTAACGGTTTGGGCAGATAGAGATGTTGATGAAGACGGACTTCATACCGATTTTAAATTATCAAAAAGTGGGGGAGCGGTTTATCTTTCACGTGAAAATTTGGAGGTAGTAGATTCGATAATTTTTCCAACTCAGAATACGAATATTGCCTATGCGCGAATTCCAAATGGAACAGGTGATTTTGTTTTTCAGAATGCGACTTTTGATGCAGATAATGGGGATTGTAATGAATGTGGTGAAGAATTACAATTAGTAAATGAAGGGCAAGATTTTGAAATGTGTAATGGGGTTTTGGCTACTTTGGTAGTTGAAGCGAATTGCCCTAATGTTTATTATCGATGGCAAATTAGTACAGATGGAAGAGTAACGTGGTCAAACTTGGATAATACTATGCAATTTGGGGGAACCAGAAGTGATACGCTGAGTGTAGATTTTGGAAATAATCTATTTGATGCATGTTTTAGGTGTGTTGTTAAGGATAAATGTGATCAAATTATTTCTAAGGAGTTGAAAATCTTACCTACAGTTATTGAAAATCAATATTTACAAATTTGCGACAACGAACCTATTGTTTTTGATGGTGATACGCTCACTAAATCTGGAAGGTATGAAGCAGTTTATCAAGATGTTGCCGGCTGCGATAGTACCATAATTTTGGACTTAGTTGTTTTAGAAACTTTCCTTACAGAAATTGATCCGGTCGTTTCCAGTGGAGAATTGTATGAAGGAATCTTAATCACGCAAGATACTTTTATACAAAAAAATCTGACCGCTCAAAACGGCTGCGATAGTATTGTCAAAATTGATATTATGGTTGAATCGTCTGGTATAAATTCTATATTTAATCAGATGGAAGTTGAGCTATTCCCAAACCCAACAAATGGAGAAATCGTTCTTAAAACTCAAAATCCACTTATCAAATCGGGTGTTCTGATTTTTTATAATGCACTAGGTCAACGAGTTTTAGAACAACCAATTTCAAAGCATTCTATGCAGCAAAGTATTGATATTCAGATGCTTACAAAAGGATTATATTTTACGGTTTTAAAAATTGAGGACAATATTTCTCTTATTGGGAAAATGATAGTTGAATAAAAAGGTCAATAGTTGGTCAACAATTTTGATTCAAGAGTATTTTATTAATTTGCGACTTTTTTTAAATACATCATACAAAATGAGAACCCAACTATTAGTAATTCTATTCATTCTCCCATTTGCTTTATTTGCTCAAGAAACGGAGCAAAGGCGACTTTCCGAAAAATTAGAAACCTACAAAATTAAACCCGTTGCGATGATGCAACTTTGGTCTACCTATACATTAGGGGCTGAAGTTTACAATCAAGGTGAGGGTAGATATGAACCTGTAGATGACCGTTTCAACTCAGAAATGCATCGATCCAGAATTGGTTTTAAAGGTCAGCCTTATGAAAATTTCAAATTCGCTTTGGTTGGTGCTTATGATTTCGTGGGAAGAGATGTTTTAGCAGGTACAGTAGGTGGTGCGAATAATGGCGGCAATCCATTCATCCGACTTTGGGTAGCAAAGGTTGAATGGCAAATTTCGAAAAACGATGCTTTCAATTTGACGACGGGTTACTTTGCACCAGTGGTTGGTCGAGAAAGTAATACCGCACCAACCCGCGTAACTTCAATGGAAAAGGCTTGGTCGCAAAACTATCTGAGAAGACATATGGTTGGTTCAGGCCCAGGACGAGCGCCTGGTGTAAACCTCGGTGGTGTCATTTTTAATCAAGAAAATAAGTTCAAACTACAATATGATGTGGGAATTCATTCTCCTCAATTTGTAAGTTATAATGGCAATTCAGGTGGAAATACGACATCACCTATGTTTGCTGGAAAAATAACCTTTGACATTGGAGAACCTCGTGGCAAAGGATATTCCACTGGTTACAAATCCAATTATTTTGGAAAAAGAAATGGGGCAACGATTGCTTTCTCTGGTGCAATGCAAGGAGAGACAGACTTGTATACAGAGAATATGGCCTATGGAGTTGAATACGGTTTTCATTACGATATTTTTAATCTCGATGGAGAGTACCATGTCTTAAATAGAAAAGGAACTGACGTGTTTTCAGACCCTGAACAAGCAATTGATTCAAATGGAGCAGTTTGGTTCTCCAGAGCAAGTGTCAATTGCAATTTGAAAAATGGTCATGTTTTGGTACCGTATATTATGGCGGTTCAATTTGCTGGTGCAAAAACGCAAGAAGAAAAAGCTAACGCAAACCTCATGCGCGCATTCTCTGGAACAGATGATGAGTTGTCCTTCGGTTTAGAATATAATTTTAATATGGATTTTAAATTGACCTTAAATTATACTCGGAGAGCAGGAGTATCCGCTGGTGATGATGAGGTAGGTACTTTCAATAATTTTTATCAGCAGGGTGGTGGTGGTGATTTTAAACGTGGTGATTGGGTTGGTGTTGGATTGGTGGTTGGGTTGTAATTTTGATTAGTAGGGTGGATTCATGAATCCTCTCTACTAATCAAAATTACAGTTTCAGTTTCTTTTGCTCATCTCGAATCAATTTTCTTAACGGAATTTCAAAAAGGTCGGTCGAAAAGACTTGGCAACGATGTGTACCCTGAGCGAAGCCGAAGGGGTACAAATATGGAAATCGATCTTCGCTCTGTACCCTTCGGCTTCGCTCAGGGTACGCTTCAGCTTCGCTCAGGGTACGCTTCAGCTTCGCTCAGGGTACTATTCAAAAACAAAAACCCGAACTCAAATCAATGAGTCCGGGTTTTATTTTTCTTGAAATTAAAATCGATTATTCTTCCTCCTCAGAAGATGCTTTTGCAGCTTTCTTCTCAGTTGCTTTGGCTTTAGCCGCTGCTTTTTCTTCAACTTCTCTGGTCGCTTCTTCGATGTCTTTTTTCAAAGTCACGACTGCTTCCTCGATTCTTCCACCAACGACTGCTGCGATAGCTTTGATGGTATCGACGGCATCTTCGATGCCTTCGTTGACCATGGTACCAACAGCTTCCATTGCGGAATCGCCATCAGCAATTTCCTCTACAATAGTCTCAGCAACTGGTTCAGCTATTTTTTCTGCAGTAGTGCTTGCAACGGCTTCAGCTGCAACTGC
The DNA here is from genome assembly GCA_937930815.1 of uncultured Saprospiraceae bacterium. Taxonomy (GTDB): domain Bacteria; phylum Bacteroidota; class Bacteroidia; order Chitinophagales; family Saprospiraceae; genus JAGQWW01. Next base: position 5,191 of record CALHBQ010000588.1, read on the forward strand.
TGTGGCTGCAACGGCAGCTACTGTAGCAGCAGCTTTTTTACCACCTGCCTTCGATTTTTCTGCTTTGATTTTCTCAGCAGCTTTTTCCAATATAGCAGCATCTTTCTCAGAAACATTTGCTTTAGAAGCTTCTACTTCTTTGGCGATTTGTTCTTTCTTTGCTGCCTTTGATTTTGCAGCTGCTTCATCTTTTGCAGCGCGTTCTTTGATGTTGACTACTTTCTTGTTGAGTTGATCTTGAGTTGCAATCATGTCTTTCAACTTCTCCTCTTTGGAACGGACTCGCTCCTCAATCATTCTGATTTTTGCTACTCTAATCTGTGCTTCCAATTGATTGTCTGCACGATCGATTCTTCTTTTTTGAAATTCTAAATCATCTCTATCTCGCTGAATAGAACGCTCCATCTTTCCTAAAGCATTATTCAAACCGCTCAATCTTCTACTTACTCTATCAGCAGGATTCGAATCATTGGTTGCCTGAGGTCCAAAACGTTTTTCTTTTACCACTTTAAAGGCAGCGTCCAAACGTTCCCAAATTGTAGAACGATCTTCTTTTGATAATCTCGCATCTTTGAATTGTTTTTGGATGTTTTTCAAATCCTCAAACAAAACATTCAAACGACCATTACCTTCTACTTTATCTTCAACGGCTTTGATAGAACCAAGAATTGTAGCCGATACTTCTTTTGAAGCCGATCTAAATTCTTCATCCATCACTTTACGCATTTCTTTCATTTCATTGAAAAGCGCGTTGGTATTATCACGAAGGGAGTCAGCATGCTCACGGAAGAGATTTCGCTCTCTAACTTGAGATTGTACCTTACCCCAGAAATTTTTTAAATCATTCCAGACGGCACTATCATAGTTCTCAAGACCTTTCACTTTGTCTTTCAAATCGGATAGTTCGGACTCGAACATAGAACTCATCTTGGTAGATAAAACGATGAACGCCCACTCAGTCTGAGCACGCATTACTAAATCCGTTCTTTCTGTTTTGATTTCTTCCGGCAAGAGATTGTCAGTGACGGAAAGTTCCTTTTCGACAAGTGTAAAACCTTCTGGAAGTTCTACTTCTTTGTCGTTTCGCCAATCGGTCATCATCTTGTCTTCCAACTCAGGAGTGGCGAGAGATTCTGGGAATGTCCAGATTTTAACTTTGTTGTCAGCAACCATAAGTTGCATTGCGACTAGCACCTTTTTGTCTTCTGCGTCGGTGCCCATTAGTACGAGCTTGGTCTTCATGTGTACATGTAATTTTTAAACGAGTAATACAGTGTAAAATAATTTCGGCTTGTCGATTTGTAGTGATTTCGTGGCGATTGTTTAACAAATATATGGTAAAAAACACATATTCGTTGTATTCGCCTACAGACTTGTTTGAACGAGGGTGTTGTTTGAAAGGTTGCACTGGGGAATGAGTGAATCATGGAATGAGTGAATGTTGGAATGAATTATTCGAAAACATGGTGCAAAATTCACTCATTCGCTCATTCATTCCAGAATTTCCTCATTTTATACGACCTCCAGAACTCCAGTATCTACTAAATTATGCTTCATTAAATACTCCGCAATCTGCACGGCATTCGTAGCTGCGCCTTTTCTTAGATTATCGGAAACAATCCAACAGTTGAAAGTTTTAGGTTGAGTTTCATCTCTTCTGATCCGACCGACAAAGACCTCGTCACTTTCATGTGCGTGAATCAAAGGCATCGGATAAACCTCTTTTGATGGATCATCTAAAACTGTGATGCCT
>CALHBQ010000589.1 GCA_937930815.1 uncultured Saprospiraceae bacterium
ATATCGTGGTTCATTGGTGAGATATGGTGGGCCTGATTATTTTTTATTAATACGAAAAGACATCAGAGCTCAAATCGGAAAAGAGGCAGGTGATATGGTTGATGTGACAATTATAGAAGACAATGAACCCAGAATAGTAGAAGTGCCAAAAGATTTTCAACCCATTTTAGAAGCCAATCCAAAGGAAAAAGCTTTTTTCGAAAAGTTATCTTTCACATACCAAAAGGAATATGTCAATTGGATAACCGACGCAAAACGAGCAGAAACAAGAATCAGAAGGATGAATAAGGCAATTGAGTTGTTGAAAGAAGGGAAGAAGGGCAAGTAATTGATGAGCGCGAGCACCCATCAGCCGGCTTTAAAGCCGTCCGATGGGTAAAAATCACCGCACTTCAAAATTTCTAAAAACGGTGGGACGGAAACTTTTTTCAACATGAATGATAATAAATAAATTCGGTTTTTTGGCTTTGAAAGCCGGCACACCGTTGAGATACAACTTTAAACAAAACGACTACACATGGATTTAATGACTGACATTTTCAGGGGCGCAATTGGCGTTTTTTCGATGCTGGGCATCTGTTATTTACTCAGTTCTAATCGGAAAGCGATTGATTGGAAACTGGTGCTCGGAGGCCTTGTTTTACAATTAATTTTAGCAATTGCTATTTTGCAAGTTCCCTTTATTTATAATGCTTTTGACTGGGTGGCTGACCGTTTTGTAGACCTTTTGAATTATACAGAGCAAGGGTCGAAATTTATCTTTGGTTCATGGCCTGATGATGCATTTATTCAGGCAACTGATTTTAGTAATGGATCTCAGATTGCTCATAAAGTCGGTTATGTTTTCGCTTTCAAAGTTTTGCCAACAGTCGTTTTCTTTTCTGCTTTTTCTTCAATGCTTTTCTACTTCGGTATTCTTCAAAAAATCATTTACGGTTTCGCATGGATCATGAGTAAGTTTATGCGCTTGTCTGGTGCAGAAGCGACAGCTGCTGCTGCCAATGTTTTCATTGGTCAAACAGAAGCACCATTGGTCGTGAAACCATATTTAGAAAAAATGACTAAATCCGAAATCATGTCATTAATGACAGGCGGATTTGCAACAATAGCGGGTGGAGTTTTTGCCTTGTTCGTTTCGCTTTTAGGCGATGAATATGCGATTCACTTTTTGACAGCTTCGATTATTTCGGCTCCGGCCGCGATTGTGGTTGCCAAAATGTTATTCCCTGAAGAAAATCACGATAATATAAATACGGACCTTTCTGTCCCTCAAGACAAATTAGGAACGAACGTTTTAGATGCTATTTCAATTGGAACAACAGACGGTGTACGTTTGGCTGTGAATGTTGGGGCAATGCTTTTGGTTTTTATCGCAATGATTGCTTTTGTCAACGGATTATTAGGTTGGACGGGAGATATGTTAGGTTTAAATAGTTGGATTGCCAGCATCACGGAGGGACAATATGATCGTTTTAATTTAGAATTTATTTTGGGTGTCATCTTCGCTCCGATTGCTTGGTTGTTGGGCGTTCCGTCAAATGATGTGATGTTGGTTGGTCAACTTTTAGGTAAAAAAACGGCGATTAATGAAGTTGTGGCTTATGTAGATTTAAGTATCATTCGAGGTAATGAAAATATTAGTTTAAGCCCAAAATCAGTTATTATCGCCACATATGCACTTTGTGGATTCGCTAATTTTTCTTCAATAGGAATTCAAATTGGAGGAATCTCAGCAATTGCTCCAGGGCAACGTGAGACACTCACTAAACTTGGAATGAAAGCCATGATTGGAGGAACGATTGCATGTTTTATCACAGCAGCAATCGCAGGCGTACTCGTGCAAGTGTAATCTCCGTGAACCTCTGTGCTAACTCTGTGAATCTCTGTGTCCAATTTATTCCACTTAATGATCAATAAAAAACTCTACATCATTGCCGGCGAAGCATCAGGAGACCTCCACGGTTCCAACCTGATAAAAGCACTCAAAAATCAGGATGCTAATCTAAAAATAAAATGCTGGGGAGGCGATTTAATGCAAGCTGCTGGAGCAGAAGTGGTCAAACATTACAAAGAATTGGCCTTCATGGGATTTGTGGAAGTCGTCAAAAATCTGCCAACCATTCTTGGAAATCTTTCTTTTTGTAAAAAAGATATTTTGGAATTTCGACCTGATGCCTTGGTGCTAATTGATTATCCAGGGTTCAATTTACGGATTGCAAAATGGGCGAAAAAACAAGGCATCAAAGTCATTTATTACATTTCTCCACAGATTTGGGCATGGAACAGCAAACGGGTTCACGCCATCAAAAAAGATGTGGATCGGATGATTACGATTCTTCCTTTCGAAAAGGATTTCTACAAAAAATATGGAATGGATGTGGATTATGTCGGGCATCCTTTGCTCGATGTAGTCAATGATTTCAAAAGTGATAAAACCGCTTTTTATAAAAAATGGAAGCTGTCGGAAAAGCCAATTATTGCTCTCTTGCCAGGCAGTCGAAAACAAGAAATAAGAACGACTTTGGAAATCATGATGCAGGTCGTTCCTAACTTTCCAGACCATCAATTTGTGGTGGCAGGCGCACCCAGTCAAACAACCGATTATTATCAATCCATTTTTGAGAAAATAGGAGTAACTATTCCTTTGGTTGAAAATGAAACTTATGAATTGCTAAATCATTCAACTGCTGCTTTGGTTACCTCAGGTACCGCTACTTTGGAAACTGCTTTGTTCGAAGTGCCACAAGTCGTTTGCTATAAAGGAAATGCCATTTCATATCAGATCGCCAAGCGATTGGTGAATGTTAAATTTATTTCTTTAGTGAATTTAATTGCAGATCGTGAGGTGGTTAAGGAGTTGATTCAGGAAGAATTTAATGAGGTGCAATTGCGGAAAGAGTTATCAAAAATTCTATCAAAAGAACATCAAGGTAAATTAAAATTGGAATACAGAAAAGTCAAAGAATTGCTCGGTGGAAGTGGGGCTTCTACCAAAACGAGCAATCTGATTTTGGAATCATAAATGGCTTTATTCTTGAATAGGGAAAGTTTTGTTATTTCAAATCGTTTGACGTGAAAATAAAACTTTCCATTTCTGCTTTTCTTCTATTTTTTACTTTGATTTCTTCCGGTCAGTCGATCCTAAAGCATGAGAACGCTTTTGGAGATACCCTTTGTGTTCAACCTATCAAATGTATAATTCATTCAAGTTTTAAGTTGATAGCGCTCAGTATTCCAATTTCTAAAAAGTCATGCAAGAAACTAAACAATGCTTTTAATTTGTACAATGAAACATTAAAATTACAAGCCAACCAAAATTATCAATCAAAATTGGAGTTGAAGTCGAGTGGGAGAGCGGTTGGTTTTTTTATGAGTTTTTGAATGTTAATTTAGAATATGTTTTTATCAAAAACGAAAATTTTTTTATTTTTCACTTCTTTAAGATAAACTAAGTCAAGAGGATTGATACTCCATAAATCTGCAACATTGAAAGCATAATTAGTATCAACTTTTTTTAGCTCCTTTGGCTGTTTTCCTTTTTCAATTGATTCTTTAGGCGAATCATACTTCCCGTAAACTAATTTTCCATTTTTTGCTTTAAAATAGCCGTTGCATTTATCATTTTGATTGTTGTACTCGAAGTATTGGACGTTCCCGAATTTTTTACTTAAACTATTTAGACTTTTAACCAGAGAGTCAAAATGTTTTTCAGTCAAATCAAATTGCTTTTTATTATCATAAAATAAATAAGGAGTATTAATACCTGTTATTATTGACCAGCCATGTATGGAAGGAATCATAAGTAGTTTCTCCGTATTATCAATTGTTTCAAAACCTTTTTCCCAATCATATTCTTTAAATTTTTCAATTTTGAATTCTTTGAAAATTTTATCAATATCTGAATTTCGAATTGCTAACCATCTTGCTTGTTCATTGAAACCATTTTGATAAACAGGATTTTTTAATAGCTCTTTTTTAGCTAAATCAAGTTTCATTTGATCTAAATCCGCTTCTGTAACTTCCTTATCTTTTCCATCTAATAAGTAGCTATCCAAAGCTTTAGCTATTTCAAAAAGCTTTTCTAATTGTCGAATTTTTACTCTCCTCTGGATTCTAATTCTTAAGTATCCCCATATACTTGGATTCAAAATCAATACCTTGGGAAAATCCTCTGAGGTCTCCCATTCGAAGCATATTTGACTATGCCATGATTTAGAATTTTTATCCATTTCTTTTCCATACTTGGTTTCACCAATCCATACTAAATCATTAAAGTTATTATACAGGTTTGTCCATTCTTCCATAGTTATTCTATCCTCCAGAGGAACATCATCATCTATGTTTTTGATATTTGATATAGAAAAACGGTTATTCATCATTCTCTTAAAGTATTATTTATGGTTTTGAAAAAAATTGACTTATTACTAAGTGGTCGAACTTGAAAAGAATCTTTCAATAAAAAGAAATTCTGAAAATAAGCAAATGTATAAATATTCACTTCCAGATTCCTATTTCTTTTATTTTCTACCCGCTGGTTTAAGTGTTCACGAAACGCTGGATTCAGTTTGCAACTGGATTCAATATTTTGCCCGTCTGTGACGGAAACATGAAAACCTAAAGTTCTATCTTTTATTCAGAAAAATAAAGCGAATTTAGATTAATCTACTCACTTCTTACATTAACATAAATTCTCCCACCTTTCCTCCCATACCAACCCATCTGGGTGTCAAAATGACAACTTGGCTACCCCGCTGGTCTAAGTGTTCACAAATCGCTGGATTCAGTTTGCAACTGGATTCAATATTTTGCCCGTCTGTGACGGAAACATGAAAACCTAAAGTTCTATCTTTTATTCATGAAAATAAAGCGAATTTAGATTAATCTGCTCACTTCTTACATTAATATAAAATCTTCCACCTATTCTCCTATTTCAACCCATTTGGGTGTCAAAATGACAACTTGGCTACCCATTTTCTGCCACTTGATACCTATTTTGACAATAAGTCAGCGAAAAAACGATGGCATATCTAATGATATAGGCTAAGTACCGCTGTTTTGCATTAAAATAGCTGGTAAACTTTCGAAACAATTTTTAACTAATAAAAACTATCAAACTCAAAGTTATTATGAAACCAATTAATGACAGAGTAGTGGTTCAGCCAGCAGCGGCTGAAGAGAAAACCAAAGGTGGGATTATCATTCCTGACACTGCTAAAGAGAAACCTCAAAGAGGTAAAGTGATTGCTGTAGGACCTGGAAAAGACGGTAACGCAATGACAGTAAAAAAAGGCGATAAAGTTCTTTATGGCAAATACTCTGGACAAGAGTTGAGCTATGAAGGCAAAGATTACCTTATCATGAGAGAGGATGATATTTTAGTTATCCTTTAATTTTTTCCAAGCAATTGGGATTGAAATCAATCATTATCAAAATTTAAATTTAAGAGAAAATGGCAAAAGATATTCACTTTAGTGGTGATGCTCGCGCAAAACTTAAAGCTGGTGTTGACGCATTAGCAAACGCGGTAAAAGTAACCCTCGGACCAAAAGGAAGAAACGTTGTAATTCAAAAAAGCTTCGGCGCTCCTCAGGTAACTAAGGATGGTGTTACGGTTGCAAAAGAAATTGAATTGGAAGATCCTGTAATGAATATGGGTGCGCAAATGGTAAAAGAAGTTGCTTCAAGAACAGCAGATCTTGCTGGTGATGGAACGACTACTGCAACTATTTTGGCTCAAGCAATCATTCAAGCAGGTTTGAAGAATGTAACTGCTGGAGCAAATCCAATGGATTTGAAAAGAGGTATCGATAAAGCGACAAAAGCAGTTATCGAGAACTTGAAAAAGCAGAGTGAAACAGTTGGTAGCAACAACGAAAAAATCAAACAAGTTGCGACTATTTCTGCAAACAACGACGAAGAAATCGGAAGTTTGATAGCTGATGCAATGAAAAGAGTAACCAAAGACGGTGTTATCACGGTTGAGGAAGCAAAAGGTACTGACACTTACGTAGAGGAGGTTTTGGGTATGCAGTTTGACAGAGGATATTTGTCTCCGTACTTCGTGACTGATGCAGAAAAAATGCAAGCAGCTTACGAAAGTCCATACGTACTTATCTACGATAAGAAGATTTCTAACATGCAGGAGTTTTTACCTGTTTTAGAAAAAGTTGTAGCGACAAGCAAGCCACTTTTAATCATTGCAGAAGATGTTGATTCTCAAGCATTAGGTGTATTGGTGGTAAATAGATTGAGAGCACAATTGAAAATCGTTGCAGTAAAAGCACCGGGTTTTGGTGACAGAAGAAAAGCAATGTTGGAAGACATCGCTATTTTGACTGGCGGTACAGTTATCTCGGAAGAGCAAGGTTATAAATTGGAGAATACTGAGTTGAGCATGTTAGGATCTTGCGAGAAAATCACTGTTGATAAAGACAATACAACAATGGTTAACGGTGCTGGTAAGAAGAAAGATATCAAAGCAAGAATCAGCCAAATCAAATCTCAAATCGAGACGACGACTTCTGATTATGACAAAGAGAAATTGCAAGAGCGTTTGGCTAAATTGGCTGGAGGAGTTGCAGTTCTTTATGTTGGTGCGCCTTCTGAAGTTGAGATGAAAGAGAAAAAAGATAGAGTAGATGATGCATTACATGCAACACGCGCTGCTATCGAAGAAGGTATTGTAACTGGTGGAGGTGTTGCTTTAGTTAGAGCAATTGCTTCTTTGAAAAGTTTGAAAGGTGCGAACGAAGACCAAGGAATTGGTATCGACATCGTCAAGAAAGCTTTAGAAGCTCCAGTAAGAGCAATTGCTGAGAATGCAGGTGTGGAAGGTTCTGTTGTTTTCCAAAGAGTTTTCAACAGCCGTGGTGACCAAGGTTACAACGCACGAACAGATAAATACGAAAATTTAAAAGCGAATGGCGTCATTGACCCAACTAAAGTAACAAGAATTGCTTTGGAAAATGCGGCTTCAATTGCTGGAATGGTATTGACAACCGAATGTGTTATCAATGATATTCCTCAAGAAGATGCAGGTGGTGGACATGCTCACGGTCACCCAGGAATGGGCGGCATGGGAGGAATGATGTAAGAAGTTCACAAAGAATTATTTTTTCGATATGTTTTAGAGGGTGGTATTCCGTTATTGGGATGCCACCCTTTTTTGTTACCATTGTTGCCGGGTTGCCAAGTTGCCATGGTTACGCGAGCGACAACAACGGCAACCATGGTAACTTGGCAACAATTAAAATATGGCAGAAGATTTTACAATTTTACAATGGTCGTTGGCATTCACAGCCGCTTTTTTGGTAGGAGTATCAAAAGCAGGTTTAAAAGGAATCGCCATCATCATCGTAACGACAATGGCTTATCTTTTTGAAGCAAAAACTTCTACTGCGATTGTTTTGGGGATGTTTATTTCTGGAGATATTCTGGCGGTGAATTATTACAAAAGAGATGTCAATTGGAGATTGCTTTTTCGGTTGATGCCGTTTATGGTCGTCGGAGTTTTAATCGGTGCCTGGTTTGGAAAGGAATTGGATGAAAAGACTTTTAAAACAGGAATGGCCTTCATCATTTTATTAAGCGTTGGAATGATGTTTTGGTTGGAATATCGGAAGTCAAACTACATACCTGATAATTTACCTTTTGCAGGGGTAATGGGCTTGGCTGCTGGTTTTACAACGATGATTGGCAACTTGGCTGGAGCTTTTTCCAATCTCTTTTTCATTGCCATGAAATCACCTAAAAATGAATTTATTGGAACCGCTGCTTGGTTGTTTTTTATGATAAATTTATTCAAAGTACCAATTCATGTTTTTTCTTGGGAAACGATGAATTGGGGGACTTTGAAATTTAATTTGATACTTTTTCCAGTAATTGTTTTAGGGTTTATGGTTGGAGTGAAAGGCATTTCTTACGTGAAAGATGATCAGTACCGAAAGTTGATTTTGGTGATGACAGCGATTGGGGCGGTGTTGATTTTGTTTAAGTAGGATGAGCGCGGAGACGCAAAGACGCGGAGTACGTTTTAATAAACAATTATCTTAATTAAGTGGAGACACTTTTGAGGGCTACTCCCGAATCGCCCCTATAGCCAGATAAAATCCTAAAAAAAATTACCTCAACTTCAAAGCACTCATAAACTCACTTTCCTCAACTTCCACCAAATCTCCAGGAAGCATTTTTCCCAAGGTCATTCCTTCAATAGAAATCCGAACCAACCTTAAAACAGGGAATCCAACCTTCGCACACATTTTGCGAACTTGTCTGTTTTTACCTTCCGTCAAAGTAAGTTCAATCCAAGAATCTGGAACCGTTTTTCTAACTCGAATGGGTGGGATACGTTCAGGTATAACTGGTTGATAGTCAAGGAGTTTTGCCTTAGCAAGAAGGGTAGTGTGGGTTGATTTTTTCAACTTAATTTCTACGCCCTTTTCTAAATCCTGAATCGCTTCTTCGGTGGGGATACCCTCGACCTGAGCGAGGTAAGTTCTCGAATGTTTGAATTTAGGATCGAGCAATCGATGATTGACCGATTTGTTATTTGTCAATAACAAAAGTCCCTCGCTATCCTTGTCCAACCTGCCAACAGGGAAGACATCTTTGGGGATTCCTTCGCAGAAATCTGCCAAAGTGATATGGCTCGGGACTTCTTTTGTAAATTGACTTAAACAGCCAAATGGCTTGTTTAGAATGTAATATAAAAATTTAGACATTGAATCTAAAGTGCATGACGTCTCCGTCTTCGACTACATATGATTTTCCTTCGACGCCCATTTTACCGGCAGTTTTTACAGCAGATTCAGAACCAAATTCAATGTAATCTTTATACTTAATAACCTCAGCACGAATGAATCCTTTTTCAAAATCCGTATGAATGACACCTGCTGCTTGTGGAGCAGTCCATCCTTCACGAATCGTCCATGCGCGTACCTCTTTTTCACCGGCAGTGAAATAAGTGATTAGTTTTAATAATTTGTAGCAAGAGCGAATCAATCGATTAACACCTGGTTCAGTCAAACCCATTTCTTCGAGGAACATCAATTTTTCTTCATCATCATCCAACTCCACGATATCCGCCTCGATGCCAGCAGAAACCAAAAGCACTTCTGCATTCTCATTTGCCACTAATTCCTTGAATTTCTTGGTATGCTCGTTTCCGTTGATGACTGAGTTCTCATCTACATTGCAAACATATAGAATTGGTTTTGCAGTCAACAAAAACATTTCTTTCATGATGCCTTCCTCCTCAACTGAGTTCAATTCAAAAGTCCGAGCAGGCTGCATATTCTCAAGGTGATTTTTTATTCTTTCACAAATTCCAGCTTTTTTGACTTCTGCTTTGTCGCCTCCTTTTGCTGATTTTTTATAACCTTCCCAACGCTTCTCAACTGTTTCTAAGTCCTTGAGCATCAACTCCGTATCAATTACCTCTTTATCTCTAACAGGATCAACGTTGCCATCAACATGGACTACGTTTCCATCTTCAAAGCATCGAACCACGTGAACGATCGCATCAACTTCACGAATGTTTCCAAGAAACTGATTTCCAAGTCCTTCACCTTGGCTTGCACCTTTGATCAAACCAGCAATATCAACGATTTCAATATCTGTCGGTAATATTTTTTGTGGATTTACAATGTCAGACAAAGCTTTCAATCTGTCATCTGGAACCGTAATCATTCCAATATTAGGCTCTTTTGTAGCGAAAGGATAATTCGCAGCCAAAGCACCTGCTTCTGTCAAAGCATTAAAAAGCGTTGATTTTCCAACGTTTGGTAATCCAACAATTCCACATTTTAAACCCATAATTCTAATTGTATTTTTATTTGCGGGCGCAAAGATACTATTGAAGTTGTTTTCTAATAGATTTTAAGCTGCAAATTATTGTATGCTATTTTAAGACCATTTTTCTAAACACTTCCCAAACCACAATACCAGTACAAACGGAAACATTTAAGCTATGTTTAGTTCCAAATTGAGGTATCTCAATTACTTCATCCAAAAGAGGAAGAATGGCGTCTGAAATTCCCATTACTTCATTTCCCATGACAATGGCGACCTTTTGATTGGAGTCAATTTTTACATCTTGGAGTAGGGTAGTTTTAGAAGTTTGTTCAACCCCCAAAACTTTATAACCATTTGATTTTAAATTAGTTATGGCGTCTGAAATGTCTTTTACATGCTCCCAGTTCACTGAGTCAGTTGCACCAATGGCAGATTTAGAAATTTCTTTATGAGGCGGCGTTGCGGTGATGCCACAGAGGTATATTTTTTCAACTGCAAATGAATCTGCCGTTCTAAAAACGGAGCCAACATTGAGCGCAGAACGGACATTGTCCAAAACAACGACTAAAGGAGTTTTCTTTTGTTCTTTAAATTCCTCAATTGAAACTCTTCTTAATTCTTCTAACTTCAATTTTCTCATAAAACCTATTATCGTTGATATAAAATTACCTCAATTCCCCCACTCGCAAATCTACGTTTGACTTCCCAAGTGTTTTCGAGTAAATCCAATTGCTCATCTGAGAAGTCATTCATTATTGTTGAATAAAGAATGTACTTATTTCTTTCAAAATCTAATTCCACAAAACCTTCTTTTCGTTCGTTCAGATCATACAATTCAAAACTTCCTTTTTGTGGAAATACGGTTCCTATTTCTGAATAGTTTAGCGCTTCTTCATCAATGTAATTTATCATTTTATCTCTTAGTTTATAAAATGGAAGATGTGCAAGCGAAGCATCCCATCCTTGAGCAATTTTTTTAGGATAAATCCAAAAATTGCCGGTGACCAAAAACATTCCAGCTACCGCAAGCCAAAGAAATTTCTTTTTAATATTTTCAAACTCGAAAAGACAAACACAAAACAAGAGGTTGATAGCTGTGAAAATAGGTAACAAATAGCGGTGACCCAATAACCCTTCATGTAAGAGCATGGAAGGAATTAAAACCAATTCAAGAATGGCAACCAAACTCATCGCTTCCCATAGTTTCGGTTTAACCGAAAAAGGAATCTGAAGCAACATCAACCAAGCTGATCCATAAATAAATAGCCTTCCAAAATCAATATATCTCCAAATTAGAATACCCAAATTTTTAAAGAAACCTCCAACTGAAACAGAGGCAAAAGATTCCGCCCAAGGCGAATCTTCATGATACCCAATCCAACCAGTAATAGAATAATGAGCAATCAAAAAACCTAAAGCCAAAGCTCCTCCAGGAATGAAAGGAACCAATTTATCTAAAACATGATTGAGGTTACCTGGATTTTTGGTTTTTCTAAAAAGGGAAAAAATAAATAATGCAAAACCAATCATCATTCCTCTCATACTCAATAGTCCAAGAGCCATCACACCTGCCGCTAAAAGCTTTTCTCTATCATAAATAATTGAATACCAGCACAATAGAAAAAAGAAAATCACTAATACATCTGGACTAACTAAAATCGTTTGAGCAGAAAGTGTTGGATCTAAAAAGCATAAAATTGGAAAAGCAACTGCCCATTCTCCTAAATAATATTTGCCAATCGAATAAGCCAACCATAAAATTCCAACTGAAAAAGGAAGAATCATTAAGTGGCTTACGGCTAAAGTTTTTCCAAAAGTCAGCCAGCATAAAGCGAGCAATGCTCCGAAAGTAGGAGGGTGACCACTATCGATTTCAGGAGGTAGAATAAAAGAGCCAAATCCATTTTCGTAAAAAAAATGTGCCTGTTTTGAAGCGAGTTGAACCGTGTCCCAATAAAAACAATTGTTGCGAACCAAGAAACTCAAACCAACTGCGAGAGCGGTTAAAATTATCATTACAACGATGTCTTTGTAGAAATTCAAATTTGACTTTTTTTCTTTTTGAACAGGTTCTTTATTAATTCAGAAGTGTCGGACACCTTTGAGGTGTCCGACACTTCATAACTCGGATTTTAATGAAAACGAGGTCAATCAGTTATTGATTTTCTTTTCTAAAGCCGCTTTCACAAAACTCACAAATAAAGGATGTGGATTCTCAACCGTAGATTTCAACTCTGGATGATATTGTACTCCAACAAAATATGGATGGTCTTTAATTTCAACAATTTCCACCAATTTAGTTTCTGGATTCATACCAGTCGAAATGAGTCCACCTTTTTCAAATTGACTTAAATATTTATTGTTGTATTCGTAACGATGACGATGTCTTTCAGATATTTTTGCAGTGCGATAAGCCTTGTACGCATTAGATCCTTTTTTGACTTCACATGCATAAGCGCCCAATCTCATAGTGCCGCCTTTCTGAGTTATTTTCTTTTGCTCAGGCATCAAATCAATGACAGGGTTCTTTGTTTTTGCATTGACTTCAGTAGAGGATGCACATTCTAATTTCAATACATTTTTAGCGTACTCAACAACTGCACATTGCATTCCTAAGCATATCCCAAAGAATGGAATTTTGTTTTCTCTGACGTATTTTATCGCTTTAATTTTTCCACCAATTCCACGCCCTCCAAAACCAGGAGCGACCAAAACACCGTCCAAGTTTTTGAGAAGATCTGCTACATCTTTTTCACTTCCTTCCAAACTTTCTGAGTGAATTGGAATGACGTTAACTTCGCATTCATTCATTGCGCCGCCGTGGATAAAAGCCTCATAAATAGACTTGTACGCATCTTGTAATTCATTATATTTTCCAACTAAACCTATATTAACTTCGTGCAATGGGTTCTTCAGTTTACCTAAAAATTCCTTCCATGCAGTTAAATTTGGTTCGCGTTTATCTCTCAATCGCAACCGTTTCAAAACAACTGAATCCAATCGCTCCTTGTGCATCAAAAGTGGAACATCATATATCGTTGCCGCATCTTTTGATTCAATCACAGAGTCCACATCTACGTTACAGAACAACGAAATTTTACGACGAATTTCTTTTGGCAAATCATGCTCCGTTCGACATACAATCACATCTGGCTGAATACCTCTTTGCAATAATTCTTTGACCGAGTGTTGAGTTGGTTTGGTCTTCAATTCACCTGCCGCCTTTAAATATGGAATCAGGGTTAGGTGAATCACCATGCAGTTTTCAGCGCCCAAATCCCACTTCAATTGACGCAACGCTTCCAAGTATGGAAGCGACTCAATATCTCCAACAGTTCCACCTAATTCAGTGATAATGATATCGTATTTATTATCAAGACCGAGCAATTGAGCGCGTCTTTTTATTTCATCAGTGATGTGTGGAATCACCTGTACAGTTTTTCCTAAATAGCCACCTTCTCGCTCACGATCCAAAACCGTTTGATAGATTCTTCCAGTAGTAACATTGTTTGCTTGAGAGGTAGGAACATTCAAAAAGCGTTCATAATGGCCTAAATCCAAATCAGTTTCAGCACCATCTTCGGTGACATAACATTCGCCATGTTCATACGGGTTGAGTGTGCCGGGATCGACATTTAAATATGGATCAAACTTTTGAATGGTTACTTTGAAGCCTCTTGCCTGGAGTAGTTTGGCCAACGAAGCTGAGACGATTCCTTTTCCTAAAGAAGAAGTTACGCCACCCGTAACGAATATGTATTTTGTCATGAATTCTCGATTGTAATGTTACGGGATGCAAAGATAGGAACAGATTAGAGATACTCGGTATTTGCCTACAACTATTTGCAAATCTTCCAATAAATTTTTCCAACTGTTTCTTTAAGAGGAGAAAGGAGTGATTTGAAGTGTTCGTAAATTGAAATTTGCCACCTTTTGTATCGAATAAAAGTTTTACTCATCCAGAAAAATCCCACATAATATTTTTTAATAAGTTTAGAAAACAAATAGAATTTATCGTTTTAGAAATTGCTCCAAAAAAAATGTCGAACACTCTATTTAAAGAATGCTCGACATTTTTATAAATATAAATAAAAAGTAGAGTAGGGTGTTTGGTTAGTTCTTTGCACTTTCGTTCTCGACTGCGCTCGAACTCCTTCTCAGAGTTTACCCTATCTAATTACTTCAACAAAGATTTTCCCGGATACCAAGCCACATCGCCCAATTCTTCCTCAATACGAAGTAATTGATTGTATTTAGCGACACGGTCAGAACGAGAAGCAGAACCCGTTTTTATTTGACCTGTATTCAAAGCTACTGCCAAATCAGCAATCGTCACATCTTCTGTTTCACCAGAACGGTGACTCATAACTGATGTAAATTTATTGCGATTTGCCATATCAACAGATTCAATCGTTTCAGTTAACGAACCGATTTGATTTACTTTGATTAAAATTGAATTAGCTGATTTTTCCTCGATTCCTCTGCTCAATCGTTTTGTATTGGTTACGAATAAATCATCACCAACCAATTGAACTTTATCACCGATCGCCTCAGTCATACGACCCCAGTTTTTCCAATCATCTTCATCTAATCCATCTTCAATTGAAAAAATAGGGTAGCGTTTTGCCCAATCCGCCCAGTATTCAACCATGGCTTCACCAGACAATTCGCGACCATCTGATTTATGGAAAACGTACCTTTTCTTTTTAGAATCATAAAACTCAGAAGCCGCTGCATCCATTGCAATCCAAACATCTTTGCCCGGTTTGTAACCCGCAACTTCGATGGCTTTGATTACGATTTCGATTGCCTCTTCGTTTGATTTGATGTTTGGTGCAAAACCACCTTCATCACCTACATTCGTAGAATATCCTTTCTTTTTCAAAACAGATTTTAAGTGATGGAAAATTTCAATTCCCATTCTCAATCCTTCTGAAAAAGTATCTGCGCCCAATGGCATGACCATAAATTCTTGAAAGTCAATGCTATTATCAGCATGTGAACCTCCGTTCAAAATGTTCATCATCGGAACAGGTAAAGTGTGCGCATTTACGCCACCAACATATTGATACAAAGGTTGGCCGTATTCCTCAGCAGCCGCTTTTGCAACCGCAAGAGAGACGCCTAAAATTGCATTTGCACCTAACTTCTTTTTGTTTTTAGTGCCATCCAACTCAATCATGATTTTATCAATCAATCGTTGCTCCGTCACTTCCATTCCGATTAGATTAGGAGCGATGATTTGATCAACGTTTTGAGCTGCTTTCAAAACACCTTTACCTAAAAAGCGTTTTTTGTTTTTGTCACGAAGCTCAACGGCTTCATATTTTCCAGTAGATGCACCAGAAGGAACAGCCGCTCTTCCGAACGCCCCATCTTCTGTTAAAACTTCCACTTCTATTGTTGGATTTCCACGAGAGTCAATGATTTCTCTTGCTCTGATGTCGATAATTTCACTCATTATTTTGGCTTGAATATGCGAATCTTTGTTTTCGCTGTTTGAATAATAATTTTTCTATTTATCCTTTTGATGTGGGGGATTTCTAAAATCCGTCACATCTTGCCCAGACTATAAATGTGATGGATTTTGAAAATCCCCCACATTCGCAATTGCTAAACCGCTGACGTTACCTCAATCCCAATCATCTCAATAAATTGGTCAAAAAGGTACCGCGCATCATGTGGCCCAGGAGATGCCTCTGGGTGGTATTGAACGGAGAATGCTTTTTTGTTTTTCACTCTGATTCCCTCGATTGTTTGGTCATTCAAATTCACGTGGGTAATCTCAATCTTATCTTTTGCAGCTTCGATGGCATCTGGACTCACACCAAAACCATGGTTTTGACTTGTGATTTCAGATTTACCAGTTACTAAATTAATAACTGGATGATTGATTCCTCTATGTCCGTTGTGCATTTTATAAGTAGGAATATCGACGGCTTGCGCCAAAATTTGATGTCCCAAACAAATTCCAAATAGGGGAGCATCCTCATTCAAAACTGCCTTGGTGAAATTAGTCGCATAATCCATCGGAGCAGGATCACCTGGCCCATTAGAAATAAAATATCCATCTGGATTCCATTTCTTAACTTCTTCAAAAGAAGTTTTAGCAGGAAAAACTTGCAAATAACAACCGCGAGTAGTCAAACATTTCAAAATGTTTTTCTTCACGCCCAAATCCAAAACAGCTACTTTGATAGGCGCATCTTTATCACCTAAAAAGTAAGGTTCTTTGGTAGAAACCTGAGAAGCCAATTCCAAACCAGCCATACTCGGCACTTTCGCCAATTGCTTTTTTAGTTTTTTGACATCCGTTTCCTCAGAAGAAATAATGGCATTCATGGCCCCTTTGCTTCTGATGTGACGAACAATCGCTCGCGTATCAATATCTGAAATACCAACCAATTCTTCCTTTTCAAAATAGTCCTGAATCGAATAATCACCAACGATTCGAGAGTATTCGTTTGTAAAGTTCTTACAAACCAAACCAGCGATTTTAATGGATTCAGATTCTACATCAGAGTCTTTGATGCCGTAATTACCAATATGCGCATTGGTGGTCACCATGATTTGTCCAAAGTAAGAAGGGTCCGTGAAAATTTCTTGATAACCGGTCATCCCAGTATTAAAGCAAATTTCACCAGTCGTTGTTCCGATTTTTCCGGCAGATTTGCCGTGAAATACTGTTCCATCTTCTAAAAGTAAAACAGCAGGTACTTGTTCGATTTTTCTCATGCAACTGTTCTTTTTTTTCAATTGATGCGCAAATATAATAAGAGGGTGGAGTTTTGGGAGATTTTAAGCGGAAAGTTAGTAATCAATTTTTTTTATTCGATTTTTTAAAATAGATAATTTTCATCAAAATCGATTCCATGTTCAGTTACCAGAGTAATATACTCTTCACGAACTAAGCCTGAAAGGCTTCAATCAAACAACATCGGGCACCGCCCGATGACTAAACAATGTCCCTCGTGATAGCCCTGCAAGGGCGAAAGCCAAAGCGAATCAGTCCCAAACATATCGCTCATCAAATTCAACTTCATACTTTTTCAAAAACGCTCGATACTCCTCTTGAAACGTTTTAGTTTTATGATGAGCCTCCTGATTTTTGATGTATTCAATAACGACTCCTAACTCCGATGGATTAACTGAAAAGATACCATAACCATCCTGCCAATAGAATTTAGAATATTTAGAACCTTTGGTTTTGATCCATTTTGATGATTGCTTTTTTACTTCTTCCAGCAATTTTATCTGAGTTATTTTTTTAGAAAGTTTACACAAAATATGAACGTGGTCTCTGTACCCGCCAACCTGAATTGGATTACATTCTAATCCCTTGCAAATCCCACCGAGATAATGGAAGAGGTCGTTTTCAATTGCTTTGTCGATTAGCTTTTCGCGATTTTTTGTGCTGAAAGTGATATGAACATAGACATTTGAAAGTGATTGTCCCATAGTTTTGTTTTGATGTTTTAAGTTTTCAAAAATAGAAAATTAATTGGAAAGTGAGGATTTGGCTTTCGCCCTTTCAGGGCTAAGAAAAGTGGTATTGATGGTCATCGGGCGGTGCCCGATGCTGTGGGCTGTAAGCCTTTCAGGCTAATTTTCTCCAGAATAGTCTTTAGTCATGAATCGGCTTTTGTCATGAATGTTCTTATCATAAAGTATTGAGGTAATAAAGTAAGTTACAAAACTTGTGTTTAAGCCGTAGCCCTGAAAGGGCTTTATCAAATAGCATCGGGCATCCGCCCGATGTAGAAGTACCCACTTTCGTTTAGCCCTGAAAGGGCGAAAGAATAAGGACAATGCAAATTATGAAGCTTAAGGGCTTTAAATAATTTTATTGCTTTTCCCTAAATTACAATCTAAACAACTTGTAATTAAATTTTGAATGGCGTCTGTTCCTCCTTTCGAAACTGGAATAATATGATCGAGTTGTAATTTAACTTCATCTTCATCTTTACTTCTTTTGCAATATTGACAGGTAAAATTGTCCCTTTGAAAAATTTCAAATCGTAACTTTTTTGAAATTCCTGTCCTTTTAGTACTTGGTGCTCTTTTTTTTCTAAAATTAAACTGAGAAAATTCATGACATTCGGAATAATGTTTTGTTTCAAGTACCTTAAATTTTCCAGTCTTCCCAAATTCATTTTCAGAATAACTTTTGTCCCATTTTCCAGATGAAATAGCTTGTTCTGGAACATATCCATAAGTATCTCCATTAAAAAAGAGAGCAACCTCAGGACACATATTACAAAAATAACAAGACCCGTTGCCTCTATTAAATTCAAGCAAAGGACCAACCATATCAATTTTTTCCTTTGGGAATTTATTATTTAAAATTCCTTCATTAATTAAATATTCTTCAATTGTTCCATGTTGTTTGAATTCATAAAGTTGAGACATGTAAAAATATGTCATTGCATACCTTTCACACTTACCAATAATTGGACAATTCAATGGCAGTTTTTCCTTTTTGCTTTGCTCGTAGTATTCTTTTTTATTCATAATTATTCTTTTGTTTTGAATATTTAAGTGCTCAAAGGTAATTAGATCAAAATTGCATCTGAAACGAAACTTCCCCCAAACCCCAACTGTTCCACCATTTTATTTATTTTCGCCCCCTAATTAAAAAAGTAAAATGGAATATACGCCACGTGCCTTTGAGAAAAAATGGAACCGCCAATGGGATGAGAGCGGTTTATACAAAGTTTCGAACGATTCAGATAAGCCAAAATACTATGTTTTGGACATGTTTCCTTACCCATCAGGGGCGGGGCTGCATGTGGGGCATCCGCTCGGATATATTGCCTCCGATATTTTTGCGAGATATAAAAGGTTGAATGGATTTAATGTGCTGCATCCTATGGGTTATGATGCCTTTGGTTTGCCAGCGGAGCAATATGCGATTCAGACAGGAGTACATCCAGCCAAATCGACGGAGGTGAACATTACCCGTTATCGTCAGCAGATGGATAATATTGGATTTTCATTTGATTGGAGCCGTGAAGTGCGCACTTGCGAACCTGAATATTTCAAATGGACACAGTGGATATTTTTGCAATTGTTTGAGCATTATTATGACAATGGCTTGCAGGCAGCTGCGCCAATTACAGATTTAGTGGCTCGTTTTTCAAAAACAGGAACGGAAGGTTTGGAAGCAGCTTGCTCTGAAACAATGAATTTCTCGGCTGATAAATGGAATGGGTTTACAAAAGCGGAGAAAGAAGAAGTTTTGATGAATTACCGCATCGCTTATCGCAAAGAAACTTTTGTGAATTGGTGTGAAGAGTTAGGAACTGTTTTAGCGAATGATGAGGTAAAAGATGGCGTTAGCGAAAGGGGAGGATACCCGGTCGAAAGACGGCCAATGTTGCAGTGGAGTTTGCGGATTACGGCGTATGCTCAGCGTTTGTTGGATGATATGCAGCCATTGGAATGGTCCGAAGCGATGAAGAAAATGCAGAGCAATTGGATTGGTCGTTCGGAAGGTGCGCAAATGTTTTTTGACTTATTAGGTTTTGAAGAGCAGATTGAAATTTACACGACGCGGCCTGATACGATTTTTGGGGCGACCTTTATAGTTTTGGCTCCAGAGCATGATTTGGTTGAAAAGATTACCACGATTGATCATAAAAATGCGATTGAGGATTATATCGAATATGTCAGAACCCGCTCAGAACGTGAACGAGTGTCTGAAACTAAAGAAGTTTCAGGGGCATTTACTGGAGCGTATGCTATCAATCCTTTTAACGGACAACGTGTTCCGATTTGGATTAGTGAGTATGTTTTGAAAGATTATGGGACTGGAGCTATCATGGCCGTTCCTGCGGATGATGAACGGGACAATCGTTTCGCAACTAAGTTTGATTTACCGATTATTAAAATAATTGATAAGTCAAAATACGCATGGGCAACCATGGAAGACAAAGTCGGTGTGATGATCAACTCTGACTTTTTGAATGGCATGGAAGTCAAAGATGCTATACAAGCGGTACTCGAAAAATTGGAAGAAAAGAACATCGGAAAGCGCAAAATCAATTTCAAATTGAGAGATGCGATTTATAGTCGTCAGCGCTATTGGGGCGAACCATTTCCGATTTCTTATGATACAGATGGCGTGATTCATCCTATCTCAGATTTGCCAGTGACCTTACCTGAATTAGAAGATTTCAAACCTGCTTCAGGTGGAAAATCTCCTTTGGCTCGTGCCGAAAGTTGGGTAAATATGGACAACGGAAACATGCGTGAAACAGATACCATGCCTGGCTTTGCAGGTTCTTCTTGGTACTTTTTAAGGTATATGGATCCGAAAAATTCGGAGGCATTCGCAGGACAAGATGCAGTCAATTATTGGCAAGATGTCGATTTATATGTAGGTGGAACTGAGCATGCAGTTGGGCATTTATTATACAGTCGTTTTTGGCATAAGTTCCTGTACGACAAGGGTTTAGTGCCAACAAATGAGCCGTTTAAGAAGTTGATTAATCAGGGAATGATTCAGGGAGTTATCGAATTTATGATGCTCCAGAAGGCTGAAGAAAACGGTAAAAAGAAATTCGTTTGTGCAAAAATCGCGAAAGAAAGGGGAGAAGATGGATTTGCAAGAATACCTGTGTTGATTGATTACGTGAAAGATTATGGGTTGGAGACTTCTTATTTGAATTTAGAAAGCATTCAACAATTTATCAAATGGCGTCCTGAATATAAAGACGCAATTTTTGAATGTGGAAATGGTATTTTTGAAAACGGTAAATTCACTTCAAACGGAGATGCTACTGATTCGAATTTATTGACTTACTCTGAGGTTGGTAAAATGTCCAAATCAAAATACAATGTCGTCAATCCAGATGATGTAGTTGAAAAATATGGAGCAGATACCTTCCGAATGTATGAGATGTTTTTAGGCCCTGTAGAGCAATCAAAACCTTGGGATACAAAAGGAATCAACGGCGTTTTCAACTTTTTAAGGAAACTTTGGGGCATGTTTCATGACGAAGAGAAATTCGTTATTTCGAATGAGCAGCCAACCAAAGAAGAACTTAAAGTCCTTCATAACGCCATCAAACGTGTTACTGATGATATAGAGCGATTTTCTTTTAATACTTGCGTCAGTCACTTCATGGTGGCCGTCAATGATTTGAGAAAATTAAAGTGTAATAAGAGCCAAATTTTAGAGCAGTTAATCGTGCTTTTAGCGCCGTTTGCACCGTATATCACTGAGGAATTATGGTATAAAATGGGCTTCAAAGACTCTGTTCACAAGCAAGTTTATCCGCAATTCAATGCAGATTTTCTTAAAGAAGATGCAGTTGAATATCCATTAAGTATTAATGGAAAACGACGTGCTTCAGCGAAATTTGCAACTGATTTATCGAAAGAAGATTTGGAGAAAATGGCTTTGGCGCATCCTGAATTACAGAAATGGATTGAAGGAAAAACAGTTCGTAAAGTAATTGTTGTTCCTGGACGAATGATAAATGTGGTGGTTGGCTAAGTATGCGGAACTTCAGTTCCGCCAGAAATAAAAGTGGGGTAGAGGTCTCCCCTCAAAATCTCAGTAGAATTAGAAACTCTACTGAGATTTTTTTATCGTGGTCTTATTAAACTTTAAACTTATTTTTTTAATATTTAAATTAATAAATTTTACTTTCGCCCCTCAAAATCCCACAGACATGCAATCCTCCGTTACGACAGCCGAAACACATGACTATTTAGTCGAAAAACTTTCCAAAATCTATGATGATGGCGAAGCTAAATCAGTCGCAAAAATCCTTTTTGAGGATGCTTTTAATGTAAAAAATCCTTCCGAAAAAACTTTTATGGAGCTGTCACAGCTTCCAAAATTTGACAAATATTTAGGCAAATTAATGAAGCATGAACCGTTGCAATACGTCCTCGGTCAAGCTGATTTTTATGGTTTAAAATTCTTTGTAAATCAGTCAGTTTTAATTCCTCGTCAAGAAACTGAAGAACTTGTTGTGGCAGTAAAAGAATTTGCTGAAAGCGCTGACAATCAATCAGTTATAAAAATTTTGGACATTGGTACTGGTAGCGGCTGTATTCCAATTACGCTTTTTAAAAATTTAAAAAATTGCGAAATTACAGCGATTGATGTGAGTGAAGATGCGCTCAAAATTGCAGCCAAAAATGCTAAAGCAAATAAGGCCGATATACAGCTTAAAAAATTAGATTTTTTGAATGACGGCCTGTGGGATGAACTCGGAAAATTTGACATAATTATTTCGAACCCGCCATACGTGCTACAGAAAGAAACTTCCTTGATGCCACAGCGTGTGCTCAAATTTGAGCCTCATTTAGCGCTGTTTGTGGATGATGATAAAGGATTGATTTTCTATGAGAAAATCTCAGCGTTTTCAAAAAATCACCTAAACGAGGGCGGAGCAGTGTTTTTAGAGTGTAATGAGTTTAACGCAGAATCTGTTTTGAAACTGTACAAAGATACTGGCTTTGCTAATTCAGAACTTCAAAAAGACATTTCTGGAAAAGATAGATTGGTGGTTGCCCAGATTTGATTGCTATAAAATTCGGACTTTGTTTTCATAATTTATGTTATGTTAAATAATGCTTTTTAAAAGTTTGTACTGAAAATGGTTGGCCGCCATTCGTTCTATTAACTTTGATTCTATTCTTAAAATTCATAGAGGCTATGACATTCGCACGCAAAATATCTTTCTCAATAATTCTCACCCTCCTATCTCTGGTTTTTATTTTAATAATTGGAGAAGCTGTTGCTCGTCTGGTATTCGATATGCAGCCCGCACAGGGAAAAATCAGAAAGCCACCATACGATACGCCACAAAAAGATGCCATTTTAGGTTGGAAAATGACTCCAAATTACACATACAAAGGCACTGTGAAGGATGTAAAAGGTGAAAAATACCCAGTGAAATTGAGTTACAACGAGGATGGATTTAAAGCTTTTGGAGCCCCCTACTCTACCAAAAAAAAGATTTTTTTCATTGGAGATTCTTTTACTTCCTGTATAGAGGTTTCAAATAATAAATCCTTTTTCAATTTAGTGAAAGACAGCTTAGATGTTGAGGTTTTTGCCTATGGGCAGTCTGGTTATGGGAATTTGCAACAGTTCATGATTTTAGAAAAATTTTATAAAAAAATCAATCCAGATATCGTTATTTGGCAGCTTTCAGCCAATGATTTTGTTGATAATTTCGCTGACCTTGAGCGAGAAAGTAGTTACAAAGTGGGCGAAAGACGGCCATATTTGAACTTGAATAACTCTATAGTTTATGAACGACCAATTTCAACATTAAAGAAGCTTTCCTACAAATCAGCTTTTTTCAATTTGATTCATGAACGTTGGAAAAATGTGAGTTACAATTATTTAGAAAAGGACAAAAAGGTAGCTGAGTTTTGGATTAAAAACAAAAATAAGGATTATCTCCCCTACTCAAACTCAATTAAAGTTACGAATCTCATTTTCGACAAAGTTAAAGCGCTAATTTCTGAAGAAACTCAGGTTATCGGTTTTCCAGTTGGGTGGTGGGAGCCACAAGGCAGTGACTTTAAAAATATATTTTTAAGCCACGGATTTGAGTTTACCATGAAGCCAGGAATGAATGTTTTTAACGCAAAAGAGGCCGGAGAAATCATTCACGCAATTGATGGTTATCATTGGAATGAAAAAGGACATCAACTCGTCTCTGATGGAATAATTGAGGCATTAACCATTCAAAAAGGAGATTCTAAATCCGCTTTAGAATAAGTATGATTTCGTTCTTTAAAATAAGAAATTTCCTTTCGTTTTAATTGGATTTTAGTCTCTTTTGAAAAGACTCGAGCCATAAAAGCGACTGGAACTAAAATGACTAAGAATATTAAACTTAGTAGGATTTTAGAATTGATACCACCTAAGATTTCGGCAATTTTATACCAACCAGTGCAAATGGCATTCGCGACTTTTTCGGAAGAAAGACTAAATATTCCAACTCCAAATGCAATCCACAGCAGCCACTCTTTTTCAAAAATAAAATAGAGGCCAATAAAGCCCAGGCAAATAACCAAAATTGAAGTAACGACCTTTTCTCGACTCATTTAAAATAAGGTATAAATGAATGGCGCAGCAGCAGTTCCACCGCCCAAAACGATTAAAATTCCCAATAATAAAAGAACGAAAATCACTGGCACCAACCAGTAAGCTTTACGTTGCTTCATAAATTGAAATAGGTCTTTTAATAATTCCATATTAAGCGTTTTTGCAAAAGTAATAAGCTTGGTGAGGATTTTACAATTGCTCCTTTTTATCCAAAATCAAATTTCCAATTACTAAGTAATCCATATTGGTATTCATAAAGCAATTATAAGCATCTTCTGGCGTACAAACTATCGGCTCTCCCCTTACATTAAAGCTGGTATTGATTAAAGCGCCACATCCAGTAAGTTTTTTAAAGGCCTTCAATAGTTTAGCATATCGAACATTCGTTGTTTCAGAAACTGTTTGAATTCTCGCTGAATTATCTACATGCGTTATGGCCTGCAATTTTGACCGAACCGTTGCCAATTTTTCTTTCATTGAAAAGCTTTGATAATCGGCTGGAATTGGCAAAAGTTGAGATTTATTGACCGGGCGCACCAAAAGCATATAAGGAGATTTTCCTTCAAAATCGAAATATTCAGAGCAATCTTCTTCCAAAACAGACGGTGCAAATGGACGGAAGGACTCTCTAAATTTAATTTTCAAGTTGATGATTTCTTGCATTTTGGTACTTCGCGGGTCACCTAAAATACTTCGATTTCCTAATGCACGTGGGCCAAATTCCATTCTTCCTTGAAACCAGCCGATTACATTTTCTTCAGAGATTAATTGAGCTGTTTTTTCAAATAACTCATCATCATTTGAATATTCCTCAAATATTACTTTGTGTTTTTTTAATGCATTTTTGATTTCGAAATTTTCAAATGATGGCCCCAATAATGAGCTTTGCATGGTTTCTTTTTCGGCGATTCGTTCTTGCTCAAATGAAATATAATTCGCAGCGAGTGCGGCTCCTAAAGCTCCTCCGGCGTCCCCGGCTGCAGGTTGAATGAAAATATCTTTGAAAAGATTATGATCTAATAATTTTCCATTTGAAACGCAATTTAAAGCCACTCCGCCAGCTAAGCATAAATAATCTGCGCCTGTGATTCTTTTGGCCTCGATTGCCATTTTTAAAACAACTTCTTCCGTAATTCTTTGAATGGCCAATGCTAAATCGCAGTGAAATTGTTCAACTTCTGTGTCCAATGCTCGACGTGAAAAGCCAAAAAGTTTCTCCCATTTTTTATCATAAACCATCCGAAGACCAGTTGCATATTTGAAATACGATTGATTGAGCCAAATCGAACCATCCTCTTTTATGTCAACTAATTCTGTCTTAATAATGGAGAGATATTTTTTGAAATTTTCACTCTGCTCATTTCCATAAGGCGCCATGCCCATCAATTTATATTCTCCATTATTGACTTTAAATCCGAGGAAATAAGTGAACGCTGAATACAACAAACCCAACGAATGAGGAAAATGCAATTCCTTTAGAACAGTGATTTTATTTTCTTCGCCGAGGCAGATAGAAGCTGTGCTCCATTCACCAACGCCATCGATGGTCAGTATGGCCGCTTTTTGAAATGGAGATGGATAAAACGCACTCGCAGCATGAGAAAGATGATGTTCTGGAAAAAGTAGTTTCAATTCCTTTTTATCATAGTCTTCGATTTCTTTAAGGCCATCATAAATCTGTTTTTTTAGAAATAACTTTTCTTTGAGCCAAACCGGCATCGATGTGATGAATGAGGAGATTCCTTTTGGCGCAAAGCCATAATATGTTTCTAATAATCGCTCAAATTTCAATAATGGTTTGTCGTAAAAAACTACGGCATCCAATTCATCAATTGAAAAACCAGCAAATTCTAAGCAATACTGAATAGCCTTTTTTGGGAAGGTAGCGTCCTGTTTTTTTCGCGAAAAACGTTCTTCCTGTGCAGCGGCGAGTATTTTCCCATCATGTATGATTGCAGCAGCAGAATCATGATAAAATGCCGAGATGCCTAAAATTTTCATAGCGCAATAAAGGGAATTTTTCTAATAAACCCATTCATCCAAATACTTCACAAATACTTTAGCTAAATTTTCCGCATCAGCAATCGCTCGATGAGGGATTCCATCAAATTCAAATCCTTCTTTTTCTACAGTTTTCATTAAGCCTCGCGGATGTCTGAGGCCTTTTAATTCCTGATACTGTTGTTTGATGTTCAAATGAAATTCCAACCACTCCCCTTCTTGATCATGTAATTCGCAATCTCGTTGAAGCATTTTTTTATCAAAACCTCCCCAAGAACAGAGGTAATAAGTTTCATCATCAAAATCCTCGATCCAGTCCCTAAAATCATTTATTACATCTGGAAATTTCTTTGCGCGATTAATGGAAATTTGGTCAATACTCGTCAAATCTGTACAAAAAGAGGATAAAATCGGGTGCATTACAGGTTTTATAAAACGATTGAAATCGCCTAAAAACTCACCATAACCATTGATCGCAACTGCACCTATTTCAATGGTTTCTTGTTTCATACCAGGTGGTTTGCCCAACCAACAGGTCGCCTCTAAATCGTATACAATGAATATCATTTCGCTATTTGTTTAAGTGATGGTCAAAAAACAACAACTTATTATTCACCCATCACTAAGCTTTTACAGTGGTATTTTTCGACTTTGGTTTTTCAACCAACGAAATATACTTTTCTAAGCCATAATTTTCTAAACGATTATGGTAGAAATATAGGGTACGAAATCTTTGACTAATTAGTTCTCCTTTTTTATTGAATTTTAAGGGCTTCATTGGGTGGTAAGTTCCCATTTTTTTAACGCCGTTATCAATTATTTCTTTTGGCGTAAGCTTTCTTAAATCCTCTGATATTTTGACTTTATCATTTTGCTCCATTTCCAAAAGTTTCGCTTTCAAATCTCCAACGACCTTTTCTAATTTGTCTGTTGGGAAAATAAAATCCTCAGTTGGCAAACGTAGCAACGCATAAAGGTCCAAATCAGGATTAGATTTTTCTAAAACCTTAAATGCAGAATAGGCCACCAAATGACTGGTTAAAACTATATTATCAGCAAAAAATCGCTCTAAAATTTTATCGCCAAGGTGCTTTGTATATTCCTGCTCTCTTTGTTTGTTGGCTATGATTTTTCCATCCGTTAGAAAATAATCTTTAACTTCCACCACTCTGTCTTTACGGTCATAACTTATTCCATTTTCATCAACAGAATTCCCAACTACATCCATTGGCTTACCAAAAGTCATGGTGATTTCATTCGATGCACTGAAGAAGTCCCAAAGGAATTTTAATTGTTTTCTGACACTATGAAATTCGTCTTTTGATTTTAGATATTTCTCTTTTCCAACTTTCGTTAAATGACCTTGAATCAAATAATTGGCCTCCAAAACAAAGTGATAACTTATAACTAACGGAACGATGAAAACTTTTGTGTCTTCTCCTTTTTCGTAAATTCTTCTTTGTGCTTCTGTGGCAGTACCAACCAATCCAAGTTTAAATTTCGTTTCTAAAGCGCCAGAACGAGAACGCGTTCCTCCTGGAAAAAATAATGAATTCACTCCCCTTTCGATAGAAAGTGTACTCATCGTTTTAAGCGTTTCTAAATAGATAGGATTTTTTTTTCTTCTATCAACTCGATAGGCACCCATTCTATTCATGTAGTACGCCGTATAACCTGTATTGTAAAGATTCAGACCAGCTCCATAGGAGAAAAGCGGAAGCCCAGCAAAAGTATCAAGTATATATCCAATCAAAATAGAATCGAGGTTACTGTGATGCGTAGGAACGATGACAACTGTTCCCTTTTTCATCAAAGACCGAACCGTTTCAATTTGACCTCTTAAAAGTAATCTATCTTCTAATTTATGTTTATTGCTCAGGAATCTTTCGAAGTTTCTGCTGGCTGCAGTATTTAGTAACCGGTTGAAAAATCTCGTTAAAAATCTTCGAGCAAATAGGAAGGTTTTTTCTTTAAATGTTCCAACGATTTCTTCGGAGTAACGATTGACAACAGCGTGCAGTAATTTTTGATTTAAAATCTGTTCTTCTGCTTCCTCTTTTTGCTCATTTTTGACAATTTTTGATTGAATGCCTTTCCAAAATTGCCGATCTTGTGGTGGATCAACTTTCCAAGGTTCTTCTTTAATTCTTATCAACTCAAGATAAGCTGTTTTTGTAAGTGGTTCGTGAAGATTTTCTCCATACTTTTTGGTCAAACGTTTCACCACCTCCTCGTTTATTTCCTTTATAAAATTAACTCTGTCCTCACTCAATTTCGAGATTGGCCAGTCTTTAATTTCTGGATAAACGTGTTTGTATCTTTTCCCCATTATCTTCAAAATTATGCGTCGGTTGTTGCCTTTTGGTTTATTTGTTCGATGTAATTGAGTAATTCCTCTCCACCTTCATTATTCAGGCTGCTCGTAACAAATTGCTCAGGCAAAAACTGAAAACTTTCTAAAAGCTTTTCACGAAAGGCTAAAATATTTTTTTCTATTTCTTCTGGCTCACTTTTATCTGATTTTGTAAATACGATTGAAAAAGGAACCTTGTTTTCGCCCAAATCTTCTATGAATTCAATATCTACTTTTTGTGGCGGAATATTGCAATCTATCAAAACAAAGGCGCAGCAAAGTAACGCTCTGTTTTCCAAATATTCATGCACCATTTTTTTTAAAGAATTGCGGTGCTTTTTCGATATTTTGGCATAACCGTATCCCGGTAAATCAACCAAAAACCAGGCTTCGTTTACCTCGAAATAGTTAAGCATTTGTGTCTTTCCCGGCTTACTTGAAACCTGCGCCATGGAGCTGTTTCCAACTAAATAATTTAGCAAAGAAGATTTGCCAACATTTGACCTTCCTACAAAGGCATATTCAAGAAATCCTGACTTTGGACAAGTCGATTCTTTTGGAAAACTACCCTTAAATTTTACTGTTTTTACACTCATAATCCTGTTTCTAATGTGAAGATAGGTTTTTTAAAAACAGCCGAATAAAGAAAAAGATTAAAAACTAAAAAAGGCAGCCGAATTACTTCGACTGCCCTTTCAAGTTATAATCTAAGAAAATTTATTCTACGACAATTTCGATAGCATTTGAACCTGCTTTTGCAGCATCAGAACTACCCATTCCTTTTGAAGAAACCTGCTTTTTTCCAACGCCCAAAGTCTCCATCATCAATTCAATCTGGTCAGCTCTCATCTTAGTTAGTTTTTTGTTTTCCTTATCATCTTTTCCGTCGGCAGTGTGAACTTGGACAGAAATTTTTGAATCAGGATTTGCTTTCAATGCAGCAACTAAACCTTCAAATTCTGATTTTGAAAAGTTAGTCAATCTATGTGACTCAGGGTCAAAAGTCATCGTTGATAAAGTATAAGTTGAAGAAGCGCCAGCTTCTTTTTTAAACATTTTACCAAAAGAACCTTTAAAGAAATCAGCCGTTTTTTCTGCTGCATCCCCTACTGCTTTTTTGATTTTGTCCCAAACTCTACCAATTTTATTTCCTTTTCCATCAACGTAGTAACCGTTAACTTCTTTGAACTCACCTGCCTTGTACTGAACCTCACCTGCTTCATTTACCAAATTACCAGCATCATCAAGCGTTAATTTCATCTGCTTCAAATCTGCACCTCCAGCATCAGTAGTTACAGTTTCAAGTTTTTCTTTTCCATCCGTAACAATAGTTGATGTTTTTGAAGAAAGTGATTCAATCTCACTTGCATT
The DNA here is from genome assembly GCA_937930815.1 of uncultured Saprospiraceae bacterium. GTDB lineage: Bacteria > Bacteroidota > Bacteroidia > Chitinophagales > Saprospiraceae > JAGQWW01. The sequence goes on from CALHBQ010000589.1 coordinate 29,598, forward strand.
GAATTCGCCAGCTTTTTTGATTACAGTACCTGCTTCATCCACTAAATTTCCTGCTCCGTCAATAGTATAAGTTGCAGCAGCTTTAGCACCTTCGACAACATTAGTAGCCGTTTCTGTAGTTGTATTTACAGAGTTTTCAACCGTATTTGCTACGTCTCCACCACATCCTCTTGTAAGGAACCAACCAGCACCTAAGAGAATTGCTAAAAGTGGTAACCATTTCATTAAACCACCACTTGATTTCTCTTCAGTAACTGTTCTTGTAGTTTCAGTACGAGTACTTGCTTTTGTAGTAGAAGCAGTTGTTTTAACTGGCTCAGAAGATTTTGCGAATCCAAGAAAATCACCCATACCTTCTGGTAATTGACTCATTACAGATTCTTTTTGTCCTCCAAATAAATCCATTAAACCGGAAGCATTTAACCCACCTTTTTTTACTTGTTTTCCAACCATTCCTAATACCATCGGTAATAGTAAGTTGGTTAACGAAGAAGATGAAGTTCCACCAAATCCAGTTGCTTTTGAAAGCAAATTCATGAATCCAGCTTTCTTTCCTCCAATAATAAAAGGAAGAGCGATTGAACCAATATTCATCAAGGCGCTTGTTTTACTACCACCTCCTAATAAGCCGGAGATATTATCAAACATAGAACCGTCATGGTTGTCATTTGAAAGCATATCTAATATGCCAGATGCTCCTTCGGTAGTTGAGCCTTTTTGCATCAATCCACCTAAAAGTGAAGGCAGGATTGAGTTGATAGCGGAAGAAGTATTAGAATTGTTTTCTCCAATTAGTTCAGCGATCTGGCCGACAGCAGCAGATCCAAGCTGACCTTTCAATAGGTCAAGAATATTTACCATTTTAATAATGATTTTAATTTGAATAAAAGAAATAAATACCCAGTAAATGGGTTAAGCCTTTTTGTGGTTTGGGTAAATTTTTCAGTCAGAACTTGATTTCTTTTCTTTCGATATGGATGTGACGCCAAATGTAAGACGAATATTAAATCGAACACGTCACAAATAATAATAATGTAAAAATAATTATTATTTGTAAGTAAATGATAATCAATTATTTAATTGAAAATAATACGAAATTCATCTTCTAAATTCAGAGGTGTATATCCTATAAAATTGGCCTTATTGCTATTGAGAGATACGTCTTTGGCACGAGGGGCCGGCATTTTCACATCAGCTCTTATAGAGCTTTTTATATTCGGATTTGTAATGTTCAAAAATGCAGCAAGTCTCGTAGCAAATTCAAATCTGGAGCAGTTTTCTTTTCCACCTAAATGCCAAATACCAGATTCTGAATTGTCCATCAATAATTTTATACCTTCTACTACCCTATTTACAGCAGCCGCAGTTCTGAATTCATCTGTAAAAGCAAAAAGTGTTTCTTTCGATTTTAATTTTTCAACCCAATTTTGAAAGAAACCAGTTCCCTGAGGAGTCAACCCGAACATCAAAGGTAGCCTCAAAATCAAAGCAGATGGATTGTTTATTTGAATTATTCTTTCTGCCTCCATTTTATGCTTTCCGTAAATTGAAATTGGGTCAAGTTGATCTGTTTCAGTATAATTTCCTCGTTCTCCATCAAATACTAAGTCGGTTGAGGTGTGAATTAATTTAATATTAAGCTCTTGGCAAGTTTTTGCCAAAGTAGTAGGTAAATTTATATTGATTTTTGATGAAATGTCTGGATTGACTTCGCAAAAATTGGCATTCGCTATGGCGGCAAAATTCAAAATAAAATCAGGTTTTTCTTTTTCAAGAAAATGACGAAAACTAATTAAGTCAGTGTCGTTTGAAAAATCAAATTTCTGTTTCGAGATATTTTCGAAATCAATAATTGGTGTATTAAAATAGATACCAACTATTGGATAATCAGTTGAATATGCTTTTAAAAAATGATAACCTAAAAAGCCTGAGGCACCTGTTATGACAATCTTTTTTTTATCCATAATTCTCTACTAATAGAGCCTATTGTCCTTGTTGGTTCTTAAGTTTATTTGCATTTTGGAAATAGTTCGCAAAAATGCTGGCTCCTTTTTCTGTCATTTGGGAGGTATATTTTCTTTCACCTTTTTCATAAAAAACTAGTGCAGCACAAATGCCAGAGGTAAAGTGTAAATCAGCTTCTCCAATAGTCGTTCCTTTGTTTTGAAAGAATAATCTTCCTGCCGCTGGGCAATTTGACTCTAAAACTGGATTTGCTGCCGACATTCCTTGAATAACTGTTTGAATCGACCCTTTTTGTGAAATATTCATGGAGAATCCTTCCTTATACATGATGATATCAATGTAGTCACAGTTCTCAAAAAGATTCATTGCAAACTCTGGAGTAACTGGCGGCAAAGAAATTGTTTTACCTGTTGTTTTTTGTTGAGCTGGTGCAGGTGCTGGAGTGGCAGCTTGTGGTGATCCAGCCGTCGTGGAATCCGCAGTACCTCCACATGAAATTATGCAAAAGCTAAGAAGTGAAAGTAGAAATAGGTTTTTCATTTTATTATCTTTTTATTCTTTTTTGAGCGTTTTTTATAAATAATAATACAACATTACATTGATATATCGATTGACCATCTGACCAGCATCATTATCTAAATCGTTCAACTGTTTGGACCAGTGGGCATGGACTCCCAATTTTGGATTGATGAAATAAGTAGCACCAAAATTAATATTAAAAGCATTAGTATTGAAATTTTGCAGGTCCGTAATATCGTCACCACCAATTCCGATTGCCCTGAAATTAATTAATCTTCCGTAAGTTAATCCAGCTTCGAAACCAAGTCTATAATATTCCTTGTTTTCATATTCTCCTTTCCAATCTTTCAATCTGTAAATAAGGGGAACTTCCACATAATTGATTCGGATTTTATCAAAATCACCTGGCCCGTCATACTTACCTCGCGCACTACCAAGTTGACTAAAAAGTATCCCAAATGATACTTGAGATTTATCTTTTACGGTGGGTTTTCTGTTGGATTGTTCAGTATTATTTAAAATAGCATTTTCTGACAAATTAATATTGACTGTTGGCCCCACGGTAAAACCAATTCTTCTAAAACCAAAAAGTGCATCTCCGTCGATTTGGGACATATTAAAACCTAAAGCTGCGCCTGCTTCAAAGGCTTGTGCCTGTAAAAATGTAAGATTCGAAAACAATAGTAATAAACTGATTATCAGGTATTTATGTAGACTCATAGATGTGATTTATGGAATTCCAATTAATTTATGTGTTTGTAAACTTAACCTCCACTTTGGATTTTCTAAACAAAATTGAATTGATTTTTGAGTATTTTCTTTTGCCTTTGGGCCATCCATTGGCTGAACATAAAAGTGTTCAAAATCGAGGTGTGCGTATAGCTCTGGCATCGCTCCAATCTGTGGATAAACCAATTTTAATTCATCACCTTTTTGTACAATGATATCTGTATTTGCTTTTGGGCTCACACAGACCCAATCTACACTTTTTGGCACTTCAATGGTTCCATTTGTTTCAATGGCAACTTCTAAGTTTTTTTTGTGAAAAGCTTTTACTAATGGTTCGTCCAATTGTAATAAGGGTTCACCACCTGTACAAACAACGTATGGTTTTCCAGAGCCATTTTTTGCCCACAAAGAAATAACCTTTTGAGCTAATTCAGTAGCAGAATATTTGCCTCCATTTTCGCCATCGGTACCCCAAAAATCGGTATCGCAAAATTTGCAAATTGCTTTTTCGCGGTCTTCTTCTCTTCCACTCCACAAGTTGCAACCAGTGAATCTGCAAAAAACAGCAGCACGGCCTGTGTGGGCGCCTTCTCCTTGGAGTGTAAAGTATATTTCTTTTATTTTATACGCCATTCGAATTTTCTATAAAATCAGGTTTCTGTTGAGAATTAATGAATTTGTGTAAAAGTTAAAAATTTATTCAAAAACATATTGTTTTATATTATCAACGATTACCTTTGCTCGTGGTTCACAAAACGAAGGCAATGATAAAAACACTTTCGATAAAAAACTATGCAATTATAGAAGAGTTGGAAATTGATTTTTCTGACGGCCTTACAATTATCACTGGGGAAACTGGTGCTGGAAAATCTATATTGCTGGGCGCGTTGAATTTAATCAGAGGAGAACGAGCTGATTTGAAGGTTTTTTATAACCTAAATGAGAAGTGCGTTATAGAGGCAACTTTTGATGTTTCTAAATATAAAATTCAACATTTCTTTGATGAACAAGAACTCGATTATGATGAAGAAGTTTTTGTTAGAAGGGAAATCTCTCCAAGCGGCAAAACCCGCGCATTCGTAAATGACACCCCTGTCAATCTTTCTGTTTTAAAAAAGCTGACGAATGCTTTAATCGATTTGCATCAGCAATTCGATACCATGGATATTTATGAAGTATCTTTTCAATTGCGATTATTGGATGCCTTGGCGAAGAACAATAAATTGCTCGAAAAATATCAATCCAAGTTTGAAACCTACGAAACGAAAAAGGCTCGCCTCGATAAACTGATTCGTCAAAGTAAAAACGCGGATAAAGAATTGGAATTTCTCAATTACCAATTCGAAGAATTTGACCGTGTTGCATTGGTAGCTGGCGAACAGGAAACCTTGGAAGAAGATTTGAAAAAATTGAGCAATGCAGAAGAGATCAAAAAGGTTTCGAGTGCGGCTTTCATTCAAATAAATGACAACGAAACTTCAATCTCTGAACAATTACAAGAGTTGGTTCGACAATTATCAACGGTTTCGAAATTTGATCCGAAATTGAATTCTTACACTGAAAAGTTACAGAGTTTACAATTGGAATTGAATGAGTTGGGCAACGGATTTGAAGAGGTCGCAGATAGCACTGAATTTGAGCCAAATAGAATTGAAGAGACGCAAGAGAGACTTGATTTAATTTATAAATTACAGAAAAAACATAACGTCCAAACTATTGCAGAACTCATTGATATTCAGGATGATATAAAGAATCAATTGACTGG
>CALHBQ010000590.1 GCA_937930815.1 uncultured Saprospiraceae bacterium
TAAAAGCGTACTTTTGCGGCTCGTTAGAAATCCGCCATCATATTTTATGAAAAGGGGGGTATGGTTTAACCGTTTTAACATTTTAACAATGGCAGTAAAAATTAGATTATCAAGAAAAGGGCGTAAGAAAGCGCCTTTCTACCACATCATCGCAGCAGACGCAAGAGCGCCTCGTGATGGAAAATTCATCGAAAAGTTAGGTACTTACAATCCACTAACTAAGCCAGCAACTATCGACTTAGATAGAGAAAGAGCTTACTACTGGTTAACTGTAGGTGCACAACCAACCGAAACCGCTCGCTCAATTTTGAGATTTAAAGGAGTACTTTATCGCAAACACCTTAATGAAGGTGTAAAGAAAGGTGCTTTGACTCAAGAAGCAGCTGATGCAAAATACAATGAATGGATTGCAGCTAAAGATGCTAAAGTTGCAGCTCGTTTTGAAGAAACTGCAAAAGAGAAACAAGCTTACCAAGATAGATTGGCAGGTATTGGATACGTTCCACAACCTAAAAAGAAAGCCGCTACTTTGGACGAACAGATAGAAGCTGCAGACGCTGCACCAGCAGTTGAAGCTACAGCAGAAGTTGCTGATGCTCCAGTTGCAGCAGCGCCAGTCGCTGAAGAAGCTCCAGCACCTGAGCCTGTTGTAGAAGCTGCTCCTGAACCAGTTGCTGAAACGCCAGCACCAGAACCAACTCCTGAGCCTGTTGCGGAAGCACCAGCTCCTGAGCCAACGCCAGAACCTGCACCAGTAGTGGAAGCAGCGCCTGTTGTTGAGGAAGTGGTTGCAGTTGCTGCACCTACTCCAGAGCCAGAACCAACACCGGAACCAGTTGCAGCAACTCCTGCTCCTGCGGCCGATGTTAAGCCAGACGATTTGACAAAAATCGAAGGTATTGGACCAAAAATTAAAGGTTTATTGATTGACGGTGGATTTCCAACGTTTGCTGCATTATCTGCAGCTCCAATTGATAAGATTCAAGCAATCTTGAATGACGCTGGTTCGAGATATAAAATGCATAACCCAACTACTTGGCCACAACAAGCTAAAATGGCTGCTGACGGTAAATGGGACGAACTGAAAAAATGGCAAGATGAATCAGATGGAGGGAAGCCAATCAAATCTGATGTGAAAGGTGAGGAAGAGTAAGAGCTATTTAGTTCAAATTACTACGAATTATTTTGTTGCTTTAAAATAATTACCAAGGCTAAACAAGCCTACTATGTATGAGCCAAACCACTACCAAGGTTTGGCTCATTTTTTTGTATAAAGGATAAGGTATAACTTAGCTTAAATTTTACGACTATGAGATTACCTTCCGTTTCTTATCTATTCCAATCTTTTTTAAATGCGTTCAAGCGTTTCCCTTTAGCAATGGCAGTCGCTACCATTGCTACCATATGTGGAATGTACATGATAGAAAACGAAAATGATTTTGATCAAATGGTCTTTAAATTATTTTTGAGCTGTATTGTTTTCTTTCCATTATATATTGCAGCAGTTGCGACCAGAGAAGCGAATGATTCCTCTACTGGTGGTTTGTTGATTGCCAATTTAGCGATTATCGGTTTAATGAGCGCTTATTGGTATTTTTGGGCACCTGATTCAGAAGATTTTCAATATACTAAGGTTGTTAGATTCTTTCTTTTTTCTGCCATTACACATTTAGTGGTGACCTTCCTCCCCTATCTTAAGCATGGAAATTTAGATGATTTTTGGGAATACAACCGTCAATTATTTATCAACTTTTTTACTGGACTGCTTTATGCTATTTTAATTTTTACGGGAATATCTTTCGCAATTTTAGCAGTGGAAAATCTTTTTGACTTAGACATAGATAGTTCAATTTATGGACATCTATACGCTATAACTGCGGGACTTTTCCATACCTCCTTTTTCTTATCAAATTTTCCAAGTAAATACGAATACGAATTGGAGCCACAACTTTTCCATCGAGGTTTTATCAACTTAATCAAATTTGTATTTATATCAATAGTAGCACTCTATTTCGTGATTTTATATAGTTATGGTTTCAAAATTCTTTTCACGTGGGAATTGCCAAAAGGATGGGTTTCGAAATTAGTGATTGGATTTTCAGTCGTTGGCATCCTGACTTATTTGCTCAACTACATGCTTCCTAAAATCGAACAAAGTGGTTGGGTCAAAACCTATCGAAAGTGGTTTTTCTTTGTACTACTTCCTGTTACGGGCTTGCTTTTTATAGCCATTTACAAAAGACTTTCTGATTATGGCTTTACAGAAGAACGGTACTTTGTACTACTCACTGGAATTTGGCTATTAGGTATTTGTTTGTATTTCATTTTTTCTAAAAAAAATGATATTCGGTTTATTCCTATCACATTGGCGATTGGATTATTTATTGGAGCAGTTGGTGGGCCTTTGAGTGCATTTTCCGTTTCTAAAAAAAGTCAAAAAAACAGATTGAATACAATATTAAGCGAAATAGGCATTTTAAAAGATGGAAAAATAGAGAAACCAGAAACACTTTACGACGGAGAAAAAGCAAGAGACATCACCTCAATTGTAAAATACCTTTTCAACTTTAACCACGAAGATGTTCTATCTAATTTGGTGGATACGAGTGAATTCAATTCAGATGATTCATCCTATAAAAACCAAAAGAAGACACTTGAAATGATGGGCGTAAAATCTGTTTCGAGATTCAGAACCCAAAGGATTAACAATTATAATTTCAATGCAAGTGAATCGGAGAAAATAGACATTAGTGATTATGATTCTTTTGTCAGATTTTATTTGAGAAGAAATAATTCGTCGAAAGACAACGAGTATTACTTGAAAATTGAAGATTCAAAACTCCTTTTTTATAAAACAGATGAGTTACTCGAAACCATTGAAATGGAAGGCCTTTTAAAGGTATTGAAAAAAGATTTTGGAGATGAGAATCGACAACTTCGCGTTGACCAAATGTCTCATTTTTATCATGGTGAAAAATATGGAATTTTAGTTTCGTTTCTCAATTTAAATTTCGAATACGAAAATGATGATTTGAAAATCAAATCAGGAAGTGGTAATATTTTTTGGAAAGAAAAATAAAACTCGTTAAATTCTTACAAAAGAAAAAAAACAAATGAGTCTATAGCTTTTATCGTCTTATCTTTATGACCAATTTGAAACGATGAAAAAAATCCTTTTTTGTTTTGCCTTTTTAGCGGTAAGTCTTTCTTTGTTTTCACAAAAAGAAAATTTAGAAATCAATTTTCAAGCGACCCTTGAGAGGCAACCAATTGAGTTGGGAAGCACCTATGAATATGAAAATTCCGAAATCACTTTCGAAGTCTTGAAATTTTACATCGGCAAAATCCAATTTTTCAAAAATGGAGAACCAATAACTGAAGTTTTTGATAGCTTTCGCTTAATTGACTTTTCAGACTCGCTCCATCGAAATGTGGTCATGAAAATTCCTAACAACTTAGATTTTGATAGAATAAAAATTCAATTGGGCGTCGATAGTTTGACCCACGAAACAGGCGTCATGGGCGGCGACCTTGACCCTATCAATGGCATGTATTGGGCATGGAATACCGGCTACATCAATTTCAAATTGGAAGGCAAAAGTCCCCTTTGCGAAAATCGACATGGCAGTTTTCAATATCATTTGGGCGGTTATTTGCCGCCATTTCAAACGGCTCAAACAGTAAGTTTAGAAGTAGAACAATCAGAAGTAATTAATATTCAAATTAACCTCGCGACTTTTTTGAAAGAAGTAGATCTGAAAAATGAACACACTTTCATGTCACCTGGAGCGAAGGCAAAGGAGTTATCCAAAATAGCCTCAAAAATGTTCACCATAAAATCTCTGTGAAACTCCGCGATTCTCTGCGTAACTCCGCGTAACAACTCATCTATTGAAGAAAAAATCAAAAACACTCCTATCAATACTCTTCCTTTTTGGCTTAGCCAATCTGGCATTTCTATCATTAGAAACTGACCCAATCCAACTCAATTATCCCAAATCATTTGGCGAACCGACCTATGATTTTTCAAAAAATCCACTCACCAAACAAGGTGTCGAGTTAGGTAGAAAACTATTTTATGATCCCATTTTATCGAAAGACAGTACCACTTCTTGCAGCAGTTGTCATTTGTCTTACACCGCTTTCACACACGTGGATCATGCCTTGAGTCATGGCATTGGAGATAGTATTGGCAACCGCAATTCACCTTCTTTGATGAATCTCGCTTGGAGCAAATCTTTCATGTGGGATGGTGCCGCTCATCACTTGGATGTTCAAGCATTGGCGCCAATTCATGATTCAAAGGAACTGGGAGAAGACTTGAAAAATGTGATTGCCAAACTGCAACGACATGAAGAATATCCTTCGCTATTTGAAACGGCATTTGGCGTAAGTCAAATCACAGGCGAACATTTTCTAAAAGCGTTATCTCAGTTTCAACTGACCTTGATTTCTGCTAATTCGAAATATGATCAGGTACAACGAGATGAAACCACATTTTCCGAAAAGGAAGAAAAAGGATATGTGATTTTCAAACAACATTGCAATAGTTGTCATGCCGAACCACTTTTCACCACAGGCGAATTTGCGAATAATGGTTTGCCAGTTGACACTATTTTAACTGACTGGGGAAGAATGAACATCACTAACCAATCAGCCGATTCTTTGAAGTTCAAAATCCCTACTTTGCGCAACTTGAAGTACTCTTTTCCATATATGCATGATGGACGATTTAAGCAATTGAATCAAGTGATTAAGCACTATACTTCAGGAATTGTACAACACCCTACGCTTGCGTCGGAGCTGCAAAATGGAATTAATCTGACGGCAGAAGAAAAGGTAGATTTAACTGCTTTTTTGCTAACCTTGACCGATAAAGAGTTCGTATTCAATAAAGACTTTGCTTTTCCTCGAAAAAAGAGAAATTAGGTGTGCAACCATTAATTTAAAATATCACCGATTAGAATAGATTTTGAAACCCAGCAGAAATTCATAATTCAGAATAAATCAATCCATAAAATGAAAAAGACGATTTTCTCATTCACATTTTTATTTGCGGCTTTTTGCCTTTCAGCACAAAGTCCAGCTATTACTTCATGGTTGCAAAATACAACGGAAACAGGAAGCTACTATATGCAAGGCAATTCAACGCCTATTGATAATGGCATTTTGTACAATTGCCAAAAGGTCGAATACTCTAATGAATTTGTTTATGTCCATACGCGTGGCATTCCTGCCTATCCGACTGGCCCCTTTCAAGATCGAAATCCTTCTCAAGCAGAAGATCAGGATGCGATTTATAAAATCCCATTGAATCCAGTTGAAGAAACAGGAAATAAAACCTCGACTACACCGGGCAATATTGGCGTTTTCATCAATGGCGTTTCGCTTTTTGATTATAGAGATGGCGTAGCTTGGAACCCACAAACCAATGCGCTTTGCGGTGGCCCAGGCAACCCTCCGTGTCCAGGAGGAATGGGTGCAACCCAAGATTGGAATAGAGATGCAATTCCTGCTGAAATGGAAGGTTTTGATTGTTCTAAAGCGCACCCTGCACGTGGTAATTATCATCACCATCAAAATCCTTCTGCGTTCAAGCTTGACTTAGATGTGATTTATGATGTTTGTAATTTATATGATGCGGATGGACTTTATGCAATCGATGCAAATCAGCACTCTCCACTGATTGGTTTTGCCTATGATGGCTTCCCAATTTATGGCGCTTATGGTTTTAAAAACACAGATGGCACTGGCGGTATCGAACGTATCAAATCGAGTTATCAATTGAGAAATATTACTTCTCGTGATAATGGACCAGATTTTAGTGGCGACTATTTTCTCGGTTATTTTAGAGAAGATTATGAGTATGTTGCGCACCCAAATGAACCTGATTTTTTGGATGAGCACAATGGTCGTTTTTGCATTACGCCAGAATACCCAAATGGTACTTACGCATATTTCGCAACAGTGGATGAAAAGTGGAATTCTGCTTATCCTTATGTGGTTGGGCCTACTTTCTTTGGCGAACATGAAAGAAGAACGACCAACGGTGTAAATGAAACAACGACTGTTTATGACCCAACTTCTTCTGTTTCTAATGCAGCTGAACGATTGAATATTTCTGTCTTTCCAAATCCAAGTTCAGATTTGATTGCGATTCAAATTAATGGATTGGTGAGTGCAGATATTCCTGTCCAGTTAGTCTCCCTTTCGGGAAAAATCATGGATTCGACGAAAGTCAAAAAAGGACAAACGATAGTTTACTTCGATAGCCAGACACTTTACAACGGCGTGTATTTCGTACAATTAAAAATTGATAATCAGTTAGTTACGCATAAAATTGTGATTAATAGGTAAGATGTTGTTTACTGGTTGCCAAGTCAAAAAAACTGTTACTAAATAATTTTATTTCGTTTACATAATAGTTTTGCAAACTATATCGTTAGAGCTTATTTCAAAATTCGACTTAAAATTTCAAAAAATAAAAACGAACTATGTACAAATTCCTCCCCCTTCTTTTCACTTTATTTGCAATTAACTTTTCTGTAGCTCAAAGTTCTGGGCTTACAATTTCGGATGACGGCGCAGGTGCTTTATTAGCCCAAAACGCTCAAAAGTTCTTCAGTGATTTTAGTACTTCAGGTGCCCTTCAATTTAAATTTAATGGTTCAGGTATCAAATCAGCAGGTATCAACTTGGCGGTTTCAGTGAGTATTGTCACAGTAGATCGTTCTCCAAAAATCCTCGCGACCTCCAAAAGAAAAGTAAAAAAATTCAAATCTAATGAGACTTTAACGCCTCAACAGATTTTCAATAAAAACGATTTACTCTTCTCCAATGCAGCATTAGCCAAATTGAAACCGGGCACTTATAAATTAGTCATTCAATTTAGTGGCGGAGACGCTGCAGCAGCTAAAAGATATAGAACCGCTCGCAAGACCATTCCATTTGTTTGGAGGTAAGAAAGGACGGTACAAGGTACACGGCCACTTAGAACAAAAAAATAAGGCGCATCATCGATGCGTCTTATTTTTTTTGAAAAACCACGCACCGTGTACCGTTCACCATGTACCGTTTTTTACCTTCGCAAAACTTAATAGCAAAATAAAATACAATGTCAGACGAATCAAAACCATGTCCTAAATGCCAATCTCCTTACGGATACTTGCTCATGGGAGAAATGTACGCATGCCCTGAATGTGCCTTCGAATGGAATCCAACAGCTGATGAAGCCGCAGATACCCTGATTGTAAAAGATGTAAATGGTAATCTGCTCCACGATGGCGATACGGTAACGATAGCTAAGGATTTAAAGGTAAAAGGCGCTTCTGGCCCACTCAAGGTTGGAACGAAAGTTAAAAACATTCGACTGAGAGATGGCGACCATAATATAGATTGTAAGATTCCTGGTTTTGGTGCGATGGCGTTGAAGTCTGAGTTTGTGAAGAAGGCTTAGGATTTCACGCTGCTGTTCTCGACTGCGCTCGAACGACGGTCAGTGGAAAATCCCAAATCATCAGAGCCACTCTAATCTGTACTTCGAGCGCAGCCGAGAAGCACACAAGCGAAGAACTAACACTTTGATTTCAAAAAAGTCTTTTATATAATTACATTCTCAACCAAAAAAACTAAACTATGAGAAAGGGTTGGATGTACATCCTCAAATGTTCCGATGATACCTACTACACTGGCAGCACCAATAATCTACTTCGAAGACTCGCCCAACATCAATCAGGAGAAGGTGCCAATTATACCAGAAAAAGACTTCCTGTTCAACTAATTTATTTTGAAGAATATGATAGAGTGGATCGCGCTTTTTACAGAGAAAAGCAGGTTCAAAAATGGAGTCAAGCAAAAAAAGAAGCGCTAATGGATCAGAACTTGGAATTGGTTCATATTCTGGCAGTTTGTCAAAATGAAAGTCATTATCGACGAGAACGATTTAGTTTTGCTTTGGAGAAGGATTTACCGACTGATGAGTGAGAATGGTTTTCTATACTTCTGTTCTCGGCTGCGCTCGAACGGCAGTTAGTGCAAAACCCTAATCATCAGAACCACCCCAATCCGTACTTCGAGCGAAGTGTCATTGGACATAAACTTAGGTTTATAAACTGGACACAAGTTGTATCTTAATTCATTGACATTGTTGCAAAATTTAATATTTCCTCTTTTTGGGGGACTGCTGATTTTGAAAGTTTGAGGAGTATTCCCTCG
>CALHBQ010000591.1 GCA_937930815.1 uncultured Saprospiraceae bacterium
GGTTTGGAGCATATCGAAGATATTATTTCGGATATTGATCAAGCCTTAAGAAAGCGTTAGTTTTACCCCTTTCAAAATTTGGATATTTAGACAGCGACCTACTATGAGTTACACCACCCCTATCGAAATAAAGGGATTACAGTCACTTCATGTGCAAAAAGCATTTGAGTTAGAACTCGGCGGTTCACTTCCTGAACTGACCATCGGCTATCATACTTTTGGCAAATTGAATGCGAGCAAAGATAATGTGATTTGGGTTTGTCATGCCTTGACCGCAAACTCAGATGTTTCGGATTGGTGGGCAGGTTTGTTTGGTGTTGGAAATGTGCTTGATCCTAAAAAATATTTCATCGTTTGTGCTAATATTTTGGGCTCATGCTATGGTTCAACTTGTGCAAGAAGCATCTCTCCCTTGACGGGAAAAGCGTATGGAACTGATTTTCCACTCGTGACCATCAGGGATATGGCGCAGGCTCATGACCTTTTGCGAAAGCACTTAAAAATAGAAAAAATAGAAATTTGCATAGGCGGTTCTTGTGGAGGGCACCAAGTATTAGAATTCGCTTTTTTACAAAAAAAATTAATTCAAAATGTGGTATTGTTGGTCTGTGGTGCTCGCGAAACTGCCTGGGCGATTGCTGGCCATGAGGCACAACGTCTCGCCATCGAAGCTGATCACACTTGGAAAAATGACGAGGATTTTGGTGGTAGCAAAGGACTCCGAGCAGCACGGGGTAGTGCATTGCTCAATTATCGAACTTTCGATTCTTATCTCGAACGGCAAACCGATCTGGATGACAAAACGGATGAACTTCGTGCAGCCTCTTACATTCAATATCAAGGCTTGAAATTGGAGCGACGATTTTTTGCGCAAGCATATTATTCCCTCACCAAATCCTTGGATACCCACAACATCGGACGCAACCGCGGCGGAACTGAAAAAGCATTGAGCCAAATCACCGCAAAGTCTCTTGTCATTTCTATAGATTCCGACCTATTAATCCCACCTTCTGAACAAAAACATTTAGCGAGTCATTTGCCAAATGCCACTTTGAAAACCATTCATTCCAATTTCGGGCATGATGGTTTTTTGATTGAATTTGAGAAAATCAGTACTGCTATTTTAGTTGAGTTTAATTTTCTATATCATAAAGTCTATTGACAGAATAAAAATTGCAGCAAATTCTTTTGTACCTTCACTCTACGCTCAAAGTACAAAAATATACTGCAATGCCAATTGCTCGATCAGGCCAATTATTTCAACTTATCAAATCATTAACCACTGCTGAAAAGCGGAACTTTCGTTTGTACGCCAAACGCAACCAGGGAGATGATTCTATGAAATTTTTGCAGCTATTTGATGTCTTGGACAAACAAAAAACATTAGACGAAAGTGCGATTTTGGCAAAACTTAAAGGTGTCGATCGAAAGCAATTACCAAATCTAAAAAGACATCTTTTTACCCAAATACTTGGGAGCCTTCATTTAGTTTCTCAAAAACGAAATTTATCGATACAAGGTCGTGACTACATTACTTATGCAGAGATATTGTATGAGCGCGGTTTGTATTTGCAAAGTTTGAAAATTTTAGAAAAAGCGTTGACTATTGCCGAAAATGAAGGCTTTGAGATGATGAAATTACACATTCTCGAAAAGCAAAAACTCATTGAATCGAGACATATTACGCGTACAGGTACCATCAAAAATGAAGAGTTGATGGCTTCCGCTGAAAGTGCATTGAGTAAGGTGGATCATACCGTTCGACTGTCCAATTTGAAAATGAAAATGCATTCTTATTATATCATCAACGGTCATATCGGGAATCAAGAAGAGTATGAGAAATTAGAACAATATTTCGAGAAAAATCTCCCAAAATTCAAATTAAACGAGCTTGACTTTAAAGCAAAAATTTATTTTTATCAAGCCTGCGTATGGTATTATTATGCATTGTTGGATTTTGCAAAATGCTTTGAAAATGCATTAAAATGGATTAATCTTTTTTACGAAAAAGAAGAATTAATTCGCTGGGATCCAGACTTACTCATGAGGGGATACCATTACTTATTGATCAGTGCTTATTATAATAATGACAAGAAAAACTTCTCCCGCTATTTAGATGATTTAGAGATTTTTAGAAAGAAAAATTACAATCGTTTTAAAAAGAATTCTCAAATCATATCCTTCTTGACCGTCCACACAGGGCGGCTCAATAAAGACATGATTACAGGTGATTTTGACCATGCTGTTGAAAATTCCATCCCACGTTGTCTGCGGCGAATAAAGCGTTATGGAAACCAAGTTGATGTACATCGTATTTTAGTTTTTTACTATAAAATTTCATGGATTTACCTTGCCAATAATCAGCCCTCAAAATCGATAGATTTTTTAAACAAGATCATTGAATTAGAAGCAGGAACGCTGAGAGAAGATCTTCAGGGATATAGCCGAATCATGTACTTGATGGCTCATTATGATTTGGGCAATTATGATTTGCTCAACTACCTCGTGACTTCCGAGGAACCATTTTTTAGAAAAATGAAGGAGGAAAATCCGTTGCAGCAATTGAGTTTTCGTTTTTTTAAAAAATTGAGCAATTGCCGACTCAATGAGCATTTAGATGTCATGAAAGATTTCTTGACTCAATTTCAAATTTTACAAAAAGACAAATTTCAACAAAGAGCATTGTTGTATTTGGACATGCCTATTTGGATTTTAGCAAAAATTACTTAAAAGAGAATTAGTACAATACATGGGAAAGAGTAATTGTAAAAGGGAAATTTGAGAAATCTACCTGAGCTAATCAAATCAACAAATCCATCAAATCCGCTTTCTCATTCAAATACTCGCCAAAGAAATTTCGAGTCTTGAGTCGATGCATGAGCGGCTGCAAATCTTCTGAATTTTTCAATTCAATTCCAACGACTGCAGGCCCATTTTCGCGGTTGTGTTTTTTCGAATATTGAAAGTAAGTAATATCATCCTCAGGGCCGAGTATTTCAGACACAAATTCTTTGAGTGCCCCAGCCCTTTGTGGAAAACGAATCACAAAATAATGTTTGAGTCCACGATGAAGTAAGGCGCGTTCCTTTATTTCTTCAGTGCGGGTGATGTCGTTGTTGCTGCCGCTAACGAGGCAAACAATGTTTTTGCCTTTGATTTCATCGCGCATTTGATTGAGTGCGGCAATGGTCAATGCACCTGCTGGTTCAGCTACGATTGCATCTTTGTTGTACAGGTTGAGAATGCATTGGCAGATGCATCCTTCCTCCACCGTTTCCATTCGATGCAAGGTCTCTTTGCAAATCTCGAAATTCAAAGCACCAACTTGTTTGACCGCTGCTCCATCCACAAATTTTTCAATTTCGTGGAGGGTAACCAATTCCCCTTTTTCGATACTTTGACTCATCGAAGGCGCACCTGCAGGTTCGATTCCAATGATTTTTGTTTTAGGAGAAAGCGTTTTGAAAACAGCACCTACTCCTGCTGCCAAGCCACCACCGCCAACTGGCAAAATCAAATAATCAATATCAGCATTGCATTGATTCAAAATTTCTAAACCAATTGTTCCTTGTCCTTCAATTACTTTTTCATCATCGAATGGCGGTATGTAGGTTGCTTTTTTGCTTTCGCAAAATGTTTGTGCTTCGCGAGAAGCATCATCAAAAGTATCGCCCACCAAAACAATTTCTATATGGCTTCCGCCAAACATTTTGACTTGTTCTATCTTCTGCTTCGGTGTTGGTGCAGGCATGAAAATCGTTCCACGAATCTCCAATTTATTGCAAGAGTAAGCAACGCCCTGCGCGTGGTTGCCTGCACTTGCCGTCACTACGCCATTCGCCAATTCATTTTTCGAAAGGGAAGAAATTTTATTATACGCCCCACGTATTTTGTAAGAACGAACAATTTGTAAATCTTCTCTTTTTAGAAAAATATTCGCTCCGTACTTTCGAGATAATCTAAGATTTTCTTGTAACGGCGTGGTCACTGCAACATCTTTCAAGTTGTTGGCAGCGGACATGATATTTTCGATCTTAGGAAAGTATGTTGTGTCGATTTTCATGTGTATGAATTATGAACGCAAAGGCGCTAAGACGCAAAGTTTTTTTATTTAAACTTTGCGCCTCTGCACCTTTGCGTTCAGTTCCTTTTAAAACTTACGCTTAAACTTCCTCTGCTACCTTCGCATTCTCCGGTCGCAAACTACGCACGGTCTTTCCTGCCCGCCACATTTCTGACTCGCGCAATTCTTTCAATTCTGCTTCCAATTTTACACGGTAATCAGCTTGGCCGTTGGAGTCGATAGACAATTTTGCTTCGTTGCCTGCTTCTACACTGTCGTACAATTCTTCAAAAACAGGAGCGACTGCATCTCTGAATTTTTTCCACCAATCCAATGCACCTCGCTGCGCAGTGGTCGAACAATTAGCGTACATCCAATCCATTCCATTTTCCGCGACAAGCGGATAAAGAGATTGCGTTGCTTCCTCCACTGTTTCGTTAAATGCCTCCGATGGAGAGTGTCCACGTTTTCTCAACAAATCATATTGAGCTGCGAAAAGCCCTTGAATTGCCCCCATTAAAGAGCCACGTTCGCCAGTCAAATCACTATAAACTTCTTTCTTAAAATTGGTTTCAAAAAGATAACCTGAACCAACACCAATGCCCAATGCAACGACTCGATCGTAAGCATTGCCCGTTGCGTCTTGGTGAATCGCATAACTTGAATTCAAACCTTTTCCAGCAACAAAAAGACGGCGCAATGAGGTACCAGATCCTTTTGGCGCAACCAAAATTACATCGACATCTGCAGGTGGCACGATACCCGTTTGGTCTTTGTAAGTGATTCCAAATCCATGCGAAAAGTAAAGTGCATTGCCTGGTTTCAAATGCTTTTTGATATTGTTCCACTGACTGATTTGCCCAGCGTCAGAAAGCAAATATTGTAAAATGGTTCCGCGCTCTGCTGCTTCTTCCAATTCGAAAAGCGTTTCGCCTGGTACCCAGCCATCTGCTACTGCTTTGTCCCAAGTTTTGGATTCTTTACGTTGACCGATGATAACATTGATGCCGTTATCACGCAGGTTCAGTGCCTGCCCTGGGCCTTGTACGCCGTAGCCTAAAATCGCTACGACTTCATTTTTTAATACTTCTTGCGCTTTCGCTAAAGGGAATTCGTCGCGTGTAACGACGTTTTCTAAAGTTCCTCCGAAATTTAATTTTGCCATGACTTAGAGAGATTTATTTGCCCCGATTTACCGAGGAGTTTTAATTAATTTATTTTGAAAAGATTTTTTACTATGGTTGCCGTTGTTGCCATGGTTGCCAAGTTGCAGTAGTTTGTACTCGCTAAGAGTCAACCATGGCAACTTGGCAACAACGGCAACTTGGCCTCTACCGTATTAACTCCGAGATCAACATCTTAGGTTTGGTAATTGCAATGCGACCTGAACGGACAAATTGCATGAGACCAAACGGATATAGATCATCGTATAATTTTTTGGTTTCTTCATAACTGCCAGTTTTTTCAACTACGAAAAATTCTTTTTCTACAGCGACGATGGTGCCGCCATTTGATTTTATAATTGACTGGCAATCGGTCTCGTAAAGATTATCAACAGAGATTTTGTACATCGCTATTTCTTGAGTAAAA
>CALHBQ010000592.1 GCA_937930815.1 uncultured Saprospiraceae bacterium
GACCAAAACGGCAGTAAACAAGGAACAAAGTACACCGATAATCAATACCGTAGCGAAACCTTTGATTGGGCCTAAACCGAAGTAAGCCAATACAATCGCTGTCAAAATCGTCGTAACGTTGGCATCAATAATCGCTGAGTAGGATTGTTGGAAACCGTCTCTTACAGAAGCAAGCACTGTTTTACCTGAACGTAATTCCTCACGGATACGCTCATAGATAATTACGTTGGCATCCACGGCCATACCAATCGTCAATACGATACCAGCAATACCAGGAACCGTCAATACCGTTCCGATAGAAGCCAATGTACCGAAGATGAAGAAAAGGTTAGCCAAAAGTGCAATCACTGAGATAACACCACCACCTGCGTAATAAAGAATCATAAAGATAATGACCAAAGCAAAACCGAAAATCAATGAATTTCGAGATTTGGTGATATTTTCTTTACCCAACGAAGGTCCAACAATATTTTCTTGAATGATAGAGGTCGTTACTGGCAACTTTCCAACTTGTAGAATATTTGCTAAATCACGTGCTTCAGTCAAAGTGAAATTACCTGAAATCTCAGTTCCACCAGAAAGAATCGGAACGTTTACAGAAGGAGCAGAAACTACTTCATCATCCAAAACTACTGCAACTTGACGTTGTCTATCAGCTGATGCCTTCGTTGTGATTTGTCCCCATTTCTGAGCACCTAAAGTATTCATCTTAAGGTTTACAACCACCTTTCCAGATTGATCTTGACCAGGACTTGCATCCGTAATCGCTGAACCATCCAATTGTGGTTTGTTTGAATTAGGCACTTTTTTCACTGCGAACAACTGGTATTGATTTTCTTTGAAATCATCGCTTGCATCGTCAGCTGTATTGTATCTCTTGAAAGGATCTTTTGCCCATAAGAACTTTAGGTTCTTTGGAAATAAGCCACGAACCTCCTCTCTATTCAACATTTGCATCACTGCGTCTCTGTTGTTTTTGTCAACCAAACCAATCATTGCTGAGTTTTGATCCCCAATAAGTCCCAATTTACTCAATAGAGGACCTTGTGCTGCGTTTTGAGCTGCATTATCCATGACGGTCGTATCAACAGTAAATTTGCTACTATCAATATTACCTAAAGCATCTGTATTGTTGTAAATCGTATCGTAACGAAATTCCTTTACCGCTTCTACTTCAGCAGTAGATCCTCCTTCCAATACTTTCAACTTCTCGTTTGCAGAACCCATTGCTTGAAGGATATTACCTTCATCCATTCTCCACAAGTCCCAAAACTCCAATTTCGCAGTTGCCTGCAAAAGTTTACGAGCTGACTCCGGATTGCTGATACCTGGCAATTCTACCAAAATCAAATCTCTTGCTTCATCCAAAGAAACATTTGGTTGAGCTACACCCAACTTATCAATACGTTCTTTCAATAATTTAAAAGTCAAATCAACATTCTCCTTTGCTTCTGCACGGATACGTGTAGCTACTTGGCCATCAGTTGAACCTGAGTTAATCGCTAATCGACCATCTTCACCATTAGATCTCATTTTTTCATTTGATCTAAAAATGTCTGCCAATTTTTTACCATTCGCAACTTTACCCCATTCATCAGCAAATAAAGTGATGAAATCTGACTGAGTGGTCGCCATTCTTTTTTCAGCGTTTTCAAGTGCTGTCATAAATGTCGGATCACCTTTATCGCCAGTGATACCAGCAAGATTTTTCAAAAATTCCTTGATGTCAACTTGCATCACGACACTCATTCCACCTTCCAAGTCAAGCCCCATTTTCAATTGAGCGCCTTTCAGGTCTTGATAAGTGTAATCACGAATCAATGGCAAGGAGAAAACTTTTTCGCTCGACATAGAATCGAGGTACTTAGATTTAAATGTATTGAATGCCTGTCCTTCTGAAGAACCGGCTAATTTGCTTGCATATTCCATTGCATTACCTTCCACTTTTTGGGTTGGAAAAACCAAAATGAACTGGTAAAAACAAACGATGGCCATTAGGACCAAGAAAAACTTAATAACACCTTTGTTTTGCATTATTCTATTTATTTAAAATTAAGATTGATTGATGTTTGATAATTCGCACACGTAATTAAGAACTTACTTCGAAATGCGTTTTTTGTTGCAATTACTCGTGTAATTGCGGCAAAAAATGGGCATTAAAAAAACCTGTGCTAATCGTACTTTCGTACTAAAGAAAATTTATTTAAAAAGGAATGGAAGTATCAATGCCCGCGAGCATCAATTTTTCTAAGGTAAGAAATAAGCTGCGCCGTTTGTGGCGAGTTATCTGTTTTGGATAAAATAACTTTAGCTGAACTTAATCCAGTTAACGTATCATCCAACATGTAATTTTGAAAACTGCCTTTCGCGAAAAGCGCTTTGAAAGAAAGGCTTCTATTTGAAGAAGTTGTCTGATTGAGTTCAGTAACTTTATCGTCTTTGATTGATGTTTGAGCAGTGAATTCGTTAATTGGAAGGCCAATGATTACTGCTCCATCTCCATATTCACGAAAGTTTTGAGCGAGTCCGCGAGATTGGCGATTGAATCCGTATTTCGAGGAAACATTGACTAAAATCTCTTTAGCATCGATTTTTTGCCCTTCAACAATTAACTCTTCTTCGCCCTCGATTACTTCTACCTTAAAGTCATGGGCAGAAACCTCATTATCCCAGAAAAGGACAAGGCTCAAAATTGCCAACATGATATATTTAAAGGAGTACTTCATCGATTTTTACAAAGCGTGATTTATGGTATTATTAAAATCGTATATGCAAAATGCTTACCGAAATTACGATTTTTTCTAATCTGAACGGCAAAATTAGAATTTTAATTGAAATTTTCTTTTTGAAAGGAGAATTTTCAATCCATTTCTATTTAATTGGGAAGGGAAAATAGTTCAATTCCAGTTTGAAACAAACATTAGAGAAATTAAGTTTCAGCTAATTGAATACAAATATTTTAAACTAAAAAAGATAACAGATGGGATTCTTCTCAAAACTATTTGGCAAAAAAGAAAACGATAAAAATCTTCAACATAGATCAGAGGATGCTAATGTTGTAAATATTGGTAATGACGACGAACGAATGAACTGGGGTATGAAAAAAGCCAAATTGACATTGCATCATTTTGAAGAATGCCTCAAACAAACCAAACCATCGCAACAATATTTTTCAATAAAAGTCAAAATTATTGACGGTAAAAAAGTTGAACATATTTGGTTAAACGAACCTTCGTTTGATTCAGAAGGCAATCTTTTTGGAGTTGTTGGAAATGAACCGCTCGATGTTCGGTCTGTTTCATTTCAACAAAAAATCGGAATTGATAGAAGTTTAGTATCCGATTGGATGATTCTTGAAAATGGTCGATTGATTGGAGGATACACGATAAGAGCTATGCGAGACGGACTAGAAGGAAATGCCTTAAAACAGTTTGATCTAAGTTTGGGCGGAATGCATATTGATGAAGGAGAAGATTACTTCCTTCCTAATTTTGAGACACCGGAAGGCGCAATCGTTTCTTTAGAAAATGCCTATACGGAAAGGAATTTGGACAAAGCAATGGCCTGCAAAGATTTTAAAGAAGAAGCAAGAATGATGCTTTCAAAATTTGGAAAAGAAATACAGAGAGAAGAAATCATTGAGAAAACGGCTGAAGCACTTCAACTTTCTTTCATGAGCCATATGCAAGAAACCGGCTTACCAAGTTTTAAAGGATACAAAAGAGCTTTTATTGCAAGAGAGAAAATCTCTGAAAAGCATTACATTATCACTGAAGTAACCACTTCTCCTGAAGGCTCAAAAGGTATCGATAAATTAAATACCTATTTGACGGATTCTGGTTGGAAGGTATTGGGTGTTGCTGAATAGTAATGGTGATTTATTCTAAAAAGAAGGTGATAATTTTAAATTATCACCTTCTTAAGGTTATCGCAGAACCGTCACATCCCCAGCAATAACCTCCTGCTCCCCTACCTCATTCCGAATCAAAAATTTATAAATAAATACGCCTGAATTTACGGGCAAGTCTTTTGATGTTCCATCCCATCCTATTGCAGGATCGTTGCTCATAAATTCATTTATTTCAAATACCAATCCACCCCAACGGTCGTAGATTTGCAGTTGATCAATTTGTTTTGGATTTTTAAAATAAACGGTAAATACATCATTGTTAAAATCATTGTTTGGACTAAAACCAGTTGGAATGTAAACACCGGTTTCGCCGACCACTTTAATGTTGATTCGAGCAATGACGGAACAACCTTGAGCGTTCGTAATCGTTGCCTCGAAGCTCATATCTTCCGTGATATTTACAATTGGATTTGAACAGTTTTCGCAACTTAAATTTGAGTTCGGCTGCCAAGTCACTTGCAAAGTTGAGTCAGAAATAATAAGTGGAATTTCAAAATTTGTTCCTATCTCAATCAAGGTATCCGAGACCAATTCAACAATCGGATCATCGAAAAATTCAGCGGTCAAAATATAGTTGGTATCACAACCGCCTGCAATTGATTCAATGGTTTGAAAATACGTTCCAGTTTCGGAAATGGTATCATTGAAGAATAGCAAAAACTCCCCTGCACAGAGTGAATCAAAAATTATTCTTTCGGCTTCCGCCAAAAAGACCACGTCGATGTTGTGCGTCGAATCGCAGCCGATTACGGAAGTCAAAATTTGACTTACCGTATCATCTTGTGTCAGCACATTTCCAAAAAGGAAAGCGGTGTCACCAACGCAAAATTCGAGTTGTTCGAAGGTCTCAAATTTTTGTTTAAAAATTAGTTCAATTGAATGAGTAGAGTCGCAGCCATTGATATTTGGAAGTGTTTGAGAAACGATGGAATCGCTCAAAATCTCCAATCCAAAAATACGAGCGGTATCGCCTTCGCAAAATTCTAAAACTTCATTCGAATTTGATTTTTGATTAAAAATAACTTCTATTGTCGTGAGCGAATCGCAGCCGTCGACAGCGGTCAAAATTTCGGAAATGGTATCACTTTTGGTCAATTGATTTCCAAAAATCATGGCAGTGTCTCCCTCACAGAAAACAAGCATTTCGCCTCCTGAAATTGCTGGTCGAAATTTCACGCGCACTTCATGCGTCGAATCACAGCCGGCAGTAGAATTATAGGTTTCAAACAAAATCGAATCACTCGTAATTTCATTACCAAAAACCATCACGGTGTCGCCCGCGCATAAATCCAAATCATCATCTGTATTGATTGAATTGGTGAAAACGACTCGTATTTCACTCGTCGAATCGCAGCCGATTGCAGAGGTAAAAACTTCCGAAAGTGTATCGTTTTGCGTGATAGCAATGCCAAAAATCATTGCCGTATCGCCTGCGCAAAATTGCATTTCATCGTCGGTTTGAATTGTTGGACGGAGGAAGATTTTAATACGACTTATTGAGTCACAACGATTGCTTGATGTGTAAATTTCGGAAACAATCGAATCGCTCATTATCGGATTTCCAAAAACAAAAACAGTATCGCCCGAGCAGATTTGCAATGAATCTTCGGTTTGGATTTTCTGATTAAATTTCACCTCAATCGAATGGGTAGAATCACAGCCGTTGAAACCAAATAGGGTTTGAGATATAATTGAATCTTTCAAAACTTGAACGCCAAAAATCACTGCAGTATCGCCTTCACAGAATTCTAAAGTTTCGTCAGAATTCGTTTTTGTATTAAAAAAGACTTCAACGGTCGCAGTCGAATCGCAGCCGTTGACTGCAGTCAAAATTTCAATAAGCGTATCGTTTTGTGTCACTTCATATCCGAAAATCATAACCGTATCACCCTCGCAAAATTCGAGTTGTTCTCTGCCTGAAAGTGTTGGTCGAAATTTCACGCGCACTTCATGAATCGAGTCACAGCCGTTGGCAGAATTATAAGTTTCAAACAAAATCGAATCGCTCGTGATTTCGTTTCCAAAAACGATAACAGTATCGCCTGCACATAAATCTAATTCGTCGTCCGTATTGATTGAGTTTGTAAAAACGATTCGTATTTCACTCGTCGAATCGCAACCAACTGAGGATGTGAAAATTTGAGAGAGCGTATCACTTTCCGTAACAACGGTGCCGAAAATCATTGCTGTGTCACCTTCGCAAAATTGCAATTCGTCACTATTGAAAAGTTGTGGCTTGACTTTTACTTCTACGCGTCGAGTTGAATCGCAACCATTTAATCTGTTAAGAACTTGGAGTAAAGTGTCATTTCCAGTAACGATGTTTCCAAAAATAATCAACGTATCGCCAGCGCAGATTTCAATTTTTTCTTTGATGAAAATCGAATCATTCACTATGACTTTTGTATTCAAAATTGAATCACAGCCATTAAGTGAATTGATGTTTTGCGAAAGCAAAGTGTCCGAAAAAACAGCCGTTCCGTTGACAGATATTGTATCGCCTCGACAGATAAAAATACTGTCAAAACCAATCGGTGCAGCAACGACAAAAACATCAATCGTATCAAGACTAATACATCCTAAATCTGATTGAACTTGTACGATAACTTGCGTGTCTTGTGAGATTTTTAAATTAAAAACTTGACAAGTATCGCAATCGAAGGCTGACTTCGGCAACCATTTATAATTATCAAAAACACCTGCGTCAAATTGAATGGTATCGCCAATGCAAACAGTCAGATCGGTTCCCAATTTCACTTCTGTTAGTGGATCTATTTCGATGACAATCGTATCACTTTGAATTGCTCCACAAATGTCTGTTACATCCACCCAATACTTGCCAGGTTCATATACAGTCAGCGTTCGTTCAAGTGATTCGTCAGACCAAAAATAAGTTGCAAAACCAGCACCTGCATCGAGTGGAAAAACTCCATTGTCACAAATCAAAATATCGGGACCAAGGTCGAGCAACGGCGAATTTCCCATTGGCACTTCAATGCCTGAAATATTATTTGAATAATCACATTCGCGAATATTGGTTGGCGGAAATTGATCTGTCAAATTGAACGGACGCGGCAATGTTCCATCATCATTCACAACAACAAAAACGGAGTCCTGACTTGCGAAAACTGTATCGGTCAGACTGGTGCACTCGCCGGGAAAAAGCACGTCGAAAAGCTCAAAAGTGAGGAGCAACGTCGCATTGATGAGAGTCGGATTTCCGTCATAAATCGCGACGGGTGTATTTGCAGGAAGGCTTTCTTCACCATCATTACAAATTTTAAAATCGATCTCAATTCCGTTTGCACCGCAGCGCGAATCTTCAATTTCGGCGGAAGCCTCTGCACCAAGTGGCGGGGGCATCGCGTATTGTTGATTGAAACTATTGAGCGCGGGATTATTCAATAAATGCGGAGATTGTTGCTGCGTCGGAACGGTTCCATCGTCATTGATATTTGTGTTGAAATACGCGTATTGATTTTGAATTTTCCGAGTATTTGCCCATTTAAAACTTGCAGAATTGATGACGATAAATTCAGCTTGACAAAAAGTAGGTCCTTGAATTGAACCTTTACAGCCGAAGGTGATTATTTCTGCTTCTCCATCATCATCCCAATCAATGATAAGTGGCGTTTCCGGCAAATTGGTTGCTCCCTGAAATGCTTTTTCGACGCCGAGCGTTTTTAATTTTTCATCCAAAATAAAAAATCCGAACTGATTCCGAAGGACAATCTCTTGTTTGCCGTCAAGATTAAAATCGAAAAGGGTCATTCCAACTTGATGATCTCGCAAAAAACGTTTGCCGAGAATGACTTTGGACGGGTCGCTTCCCCATGTTGTGCCTCCTCCTGATTGATAATCATCAAAGGAAAATAAGTCACTCGAATTTATGACTATTTCGGGGCTGCCATCACCGTCCAAATCACCGATAGCAGGAATACTCATTCCTAAAAAATCCGAGAAATCTTCTTCAATAGCTTGCCCTATTTGAGTAGGTGTTTGAGCGTCCCAAATGTATAATTTTCCAACCTCGACAATCCCCTTTAAATTGGCAACGACAATATCCAAATCTCCGTCTAAATCAAAATCAACAACCGCTGTTACTCCATCATGAAATCCCGGTAGTTCAACTGCTACTTTTATGGAATTTGTTGTTGGATTAGTTGTTGAATTTATAGCAACTGAAAAAACTTGATTCCCGGCAACCAATTCTAAACCGGTACAATCCGGACAAGCATTGTCCGGCAAGGCATCCACTGCAATCGAAGTGGTATAAATACCTTCTTTGTCGCCGTCGGGAGCTTCAGCGCAACCGGTATTAAAACCTGCTCCAGGGGAACCCAAAAATTGCCCAGTTTGGCTATCATAAATTTGATTTCCAAGATAAACTTCAGGTCGTCCGTCGTAGTTAAAATCGGCAATCGAGGGTACCATGCGATTCAAATTGATATCATATCCTTCCAAATCAATTGCTTGAGAAGATTCCCAAGTTTTTTCTAACCGATTAAGGGCAGAATTGTAATCTAATCTCCAAATGAAAAACAAGTCTGTCCTGTAGTTTTCAACTATCGCAAAAATCTCTGCTGCACCATCGTTGTCCACATCTGCCGAAGCAATTGCATAAAGTCCATGATCTGCATTTGTTGTGAAAGTAGATTCTACTCCTGATTGACCAACTATTCCTATTGTTCTATTGGGCATACGGACGCAAACTTCCGGTTCACAATCGCCATCATAGTCAGCAGCATTTATAACTCCTGTGCCTCTTGTTTCTATTCCTGTATAATCGATGCTTAACAACATCGTATCAATCGGTTCTGAATCACTGCAAATTTCTTGACAAGGGCTATAAAACGGCGCCCCACAATTCGTATCCGTTATACAGGGACAATCATCATCAAAAAAATCGACCAAACCATCATTGTCATCATCAATTCCATTAATACAATTTTCCTCTGCACAATCTTCGGGTTTAGGCAATGCATACTGTTGATTGAAACTATTGAGCGCCGGATCATTCAACAAATGAGGGGATTGCTGCTGTATTGGTAACGTTCCGTCATCATTTATATTTGTGTTGAAATAAGCGAACTGATTTTGAATTTTTCGAGTATTCGCCCATGGAAAATTTGCAGAATTAATGACTACTAATTGAGCATTGCAACCAGACGGATCATCTGAAACCCCACCATTACAGCCGATAGTCAAAATTTCTGCTTCCTGATCGTTGTCCCAGTCAATAATTATTGGAGTCTCCAATATTTGGGTAATGGCTACTATTTCTTCATCTATTCCTAAGACATTCATTTTCTGATCAAAAACATAAAGTCCAAACTGATCGATTAGCACAATTTCTTGCTTTCCATCAAGATTGAAATCAAATAGGTTTATTCCAATTTGATGATCTGTTAAATCATATGAACCGAGTATCGTTTGATTAGGATCTGCGCCCCAATTGACTCCGCCCCCATTTTCAAAATCTTCTAAAGACGTTATTCTACCTGAATTAATAACAATTTCAGGGCGCCCATCTCCATCCAAATCGCCAATAGCTGGGGTAGCAACCCCCTGAGGCTCATAGAATTCAAGCTCTATTGATTGCCCGATTTGGTTAGGAGTTTGAGCATCCCAGATATATATATTCAAAGGATGGTTTACACCTTCAAAATTAGCAACAACAATGTCAATATCTCCATCTAAATCAAAATCAACGAGTGCGGTGGCTCCATCCGAGAAACCAGGTAATTCTCTTGCTACTTTCATAGAATTCAAAGCTGGATTTGTTGTTGAATTAATTTCAACAGAAAAAACTTGATTTCCGGCTGCCAACTCTAACCCTGAACAGTCTGGACAGGCAGCATCAGGTAGCAAATCCATAGCGACTGAAGTGGTATAAATTCCTCTTACTGTTCTTCGAAACTTTACAGCACCAGTATTAAATCCTTGGGAAGGAGAAACTATAAACTGACCAGTTTCGCTATCAAAAATCTGATTACCAACGTAAACCTCCTGCCTTCCATCGTGATTAAAATCAGCAAGTGCTGGAACAATTCGCGTATAAAATAGTCTATTGCCTTCCAAGTCAAACGTTCTTGAAGACTCCCAAGTTTTTTCCAATCGATCAAGAATTGGATTATAATCAATTCTCCAAATGGACATTGGTCCCATTAATGTACTTGATGCGATTACAAAAATCTCTGCTGCGCCATCGTTATCTACATCTCCTGATACCATTCCTGCAAACATAACGCCTTGATCCGGTAAGGAATATTCATAGCCATTGCGCCCTAAAATGCCTATGTTATTATTATCCATTAATAGACAAATTTCAGGTTCACAGTCTCCATCATAATCTGCTGCACTCATAAATCCATACTCATTTGTCAAATAACCTGTATAATCTACATCGAATAGCATCGTATCAATTGGGTCAGGTTGCATACAATCTTGTAGGCAAGGATTATAAAACGGTGCACCACAACTCGAATCGGTAATACACGGACAATCTGGATCGTAAAAATCAACCAACCCATCGTCGTTATCATCAATTCCGTTGTTGCAATCTTCGCAATCAGGACCAGTGCAGGGTGGATTGCCTCCGCTGTCACTTGTGACCAAAATCCTCTGACATTTTTTGCTTTGGCAAATAGTGTTTTCTGCAGAGAGACAAACGGTATAAATTCCGGGAGCAGTCCATGAAATATTAAAATTCGCAGCACTGCTTTGTATGGAATTATTGACGGTCCACTCGTAGCTTGTAGCGTTGATGCTTGAGTTTGTAAAATTGACTGTTTCGTTGAGAGCAACTTGCGTTGCGCTTGTCGCAAAATCTGCTTCTACTGGACATTTGACTGTAATACTCAACGAAAAATTATCTCGGCAAGCGGGGTCTGACCCGATGATTTGAAGCTTCACTGTAAAACTGCCAACGGTGTTGAACATAAACTGATTTCCTAAAAAAGGTACGTCGTCAATTGTCCAAATCGAGTTAACCGCTCCTGCGGAAAGATCGGTAAAAGTGACTGTTTCCCCTGCAAGAATATCGGTTGCTGAAGCCGAGAAATTCGCAGTCACTGGACTACTGCAAAAAACAGGGCATCTGTCCGTGTCAATCAAACTTGAACGCACATTCTCCAGGGCATCAACCATTCGATTTTTTTGACCTACTGTAAAAAGGACGCTGCACGAAGCATAGTCCATGAAATTTTCCATCTGGTCATTTTCGTCGGATGTAAATGGATTATTCGGATCGCTCGGATTGACATCTGTTGAACAAGAATTTGCTCCATCTACGCAATTAACTCGAGCAGTCGATTGATCTGGTGGTGTATCACAAACGCGATCACCATCAACGAGGCAATCATCATTTTTACAACCATCTTGAAACGTATGATACAATCCTAAATAATGTCCAATTTCATGAATCTGAACTATTGCACTTTCTGGTGAACCAGCAAAATGTCGCGCTTCCATAACGACTCCGTCTACATCCATCCCATGCACACTTGGGAAATAAGCATAGCCTGCAACGCTACAATCCCCTCCGAGTTTGCAAATCTCTCGTACCAACCAAAAATTAACGTAACAAGTCGGATCCCAACGAATCAAATTTTTCACCTCCAAGTCTTCGGATTTCAACATTTCTGTCAAAGGAGAAACGACTCGGTTGATACCCGTTGTCACATTATTGTCAGGGTCTCTTTCTGCCAATCGAAAAGTCATTTCAGTATCAATTCCACCTACTCCGGCAAAGGGTCCCGTAGCAGCCATTCCATCATTTAAATATTGGATTCCTTTTGCGACTTCTGCGTCAGAAATGTTTTCTGAACCGTTGTTGTGAATGATATGAACGACAACTGGAATTTCATAAGCCGTTCCGCGCCGAGCCGTTGATTGACGAGATGTTGCTCGTTTTTTTTGCTCAACTTCCCATTGATTTTGTCTTTTTAAAACGTCTGGATTTTGTTTTAAAAACTCCTCATATCCATCCGCTTGTCCGCAAACAAAAGGGATAGTATCTTTTAATACTGAATTTTCTTTTTGTAAAGAAAGGGAAGACTCGGTCGATCCGAAAAATTGAGTAGCCGCAAAGAAAAGGGCGAAGTAAAGGTGGTTCATACGCTTGTTTTGTGGCAGTCAGAAAAAAGCAATCTGTTCGGGACGTTAATTTTACCAAAAGAATCACATAAAAAAGAATACATTATTTCATGGTAATATTAATTCAAATTAATCAATAATATGAAAACTATTTAAAATAAACATTTTTTCGAATTAAAAATACTATACATAAATTAAATACTAAAATAATGACTACAATCTTATCCATAAAAAAAGCGGATAATTTTGAAATTATCCGCTTTCCCTTTTTCCTAAAACATTTAAAATCTTACTTCAAATGTTGCAAAATCTCCTCACTATAAGGTTTCACCTTTGACCCAAAGTGCGCCACCAACTTTCCTTCTTCATCAATTAGAAATTTATTGAAATTCCATTTGACTTTATAGTCTCCTTTTCCGTTTTGCTTTTTGGAAGTCAGCCATTTGTAAATAGGATGCTTCTTGCGACCTTTTACTTTCACTTTGGTCGTCATAGGAAAACTGACGCCGTAATTCTTTTGACAAAAAGAGGCAATCTTTTCTTCTGAACCAGACTCCTGAAACATAAATTGATTACATGGGAAACCAATTACGACCAAGTTGTCTCCGAATTCTTCATTCAATTTTTCGAGGCCTTTGTATTGAGGAGTGAATCCACATTTGGAAGCGACATTTACTATCAAGATTTTTTTGCCTTTAAAATCAGCAAAGTCGATTGCTTCTTCACTGTGCAATGCCTGAATCTTAAAATCATAAATAGAAGTCCCAACTTCTTTATCAGACCAAAAACTGAATAATCCCATAGTAAGCAGTATTAAATATTTCATTCTTAATTTTTGAAATGATTATATGATAGCATGATTATATGATAGAATGATTATATGAGAAAATATTTAATCATTTTCTCATTTTAAAATTTACTCATTCCTAAAGTGAACAACTAAGACAAAATTTGCTTTACTTAGTTCAAAAGAGAAAATGAATATTATTCTAAAAACAAAGGTAAAAGGAAACTACAAAGAAATCATGCAACGGTTTGACAAAGAATTGTTTCTCGCGCTCGCACCTCCTTTCCCCAAAATAGAATTGGTCAATTTTACGGGTTCTAAAAAAGGAGACAAAGTGCACATCAAATTCCTCGCTCCTGTCAACTCGGAATGGGTGAGCGATATCACTGCCGACCATGAAGACGAAACCGAAAGTTACTTTATAGATGAAGGCACTACCCTGCCCTGGCCACTCAAATTTTGGAAACACAAACACATCGTTCGAAAAATTGACGAAAATCATTCTGAAATAATTGACGACATTACTTTTAAAGGGGTGAATGGGTTGATTTCTTTGTTTATGTATCCGGCATTGTATATCGGATTTGGTATGCGAAAGCCGATTTATTGTCGGTATTTTGGAGCGTGATTAGGATTACTAATTCTTCAAAAAATGTATTACTTTTAGTTTACCTAATAGTCAACAATTTAAAAACATTGTTTTTAAATTATAAAAAAATTAATACAAAAACACCCCTATGAAAAATTATAATATGTTCATAAGTTTATTTAATTTTAAATTTATAAAATACTATTAGACAATAACTTAAATGATTTCTATTAAACAAAAATTCAAAAACAAGATATGGTAGCTATGTGGAACTGTTCCGTATATTACCGAGTTG
>CALHBQ010000593.1 GCA_937930815.1 uncultured Saprospiraceae bacterium
AAAAATAGTATTTCACTAAATAAATTTCGCGGAGCAACGCTCCGCGTTACGTATGAGCAAATTCGCAATTATAGGTATTTCAGGATTATTCCCTGGTTCTTCGACTTCCGAGGAATTTTGGGATAATTTGATGGAAGGAAAAGACCTTTTGAGTGTCGCAAATGAGGAGGATTTTGGTGCGAATCCAGATTTGTTTTTCCATCCAGATAAAGGAACAGTAGATAAATGTTATTCGACCAGAGGCGGATATATTCGAGATTTCAAATTTGATCCAACTGGCTTTCGATCATCTGCAGAAAAGCTTGAGCATTTAGACAAATTATATCAATGGTCACTATACGTAGCCAAAGAGGCATTGAAAGAAAGTGGCTATTTAAAAAATGAAGAAGCACTCAAAAAGTGTGGTGTCATTTTAGGAAATCTTTCTTTTCCAACAGGCCAGTCGCACAAGATGATGTCGGAGATTTATGCTCAAACGACACAGGATGTATTGCAAGATTTGTTGGAGGATGATTCTATTGAAATACCGGCAAATCAACACAATTTTACCAATCATAAAACATTGGATTCGGCACCCTCGAAAATAGTGCATGAAGCACTTGGTTTGGGAACAACGCACTATTCGTTGGATGCAGCATGTG
The DNA here is from genome assembly GCA_937930815.1 of uncultured Saprospiraceae bacterium. Classification (GTDB taxonomy): domain Bacteria; phylum Bacteroidota; class Bacteroidia; order Chitinophagales; family Saprospiraceae; genus JAGQWW01. The sequence goes on from CALHBQ010000593.1 coordinate 642, forward strand.
CAACTTCTTTGTATGCTATAAAGTTGGCTTGCGATGAATTAATCACTGGCAAATCTGACATGATGTTGGCAGGAGCCGTATGTGGCTCTGACCAATTATTCATTCACATGGGCTTCTCGATTTTCCATGCATATGCTGATGGAAATTCTAAATTTGTTCCTTTAGATAAAGACTCAGGTGGATTGGTTTCTTCAGAAGGAGCGGGCATGGTTGTCATCAAAAGATTGGCAGACGCAGAGCGAGATGGAGATAATATTTTAGCTGTAATTTGTGGAACAGGTTTGTCAAATGACGGTCGTGGAAAATTCCTTCTAAGCCCAAATCCAGAAGGTCAAAAATTGGCTTTTGAAAGAGCATATGAAGGCAACGGTATCTCTCCAGAAAATACTTCTTACCTCGAATGTCATGCAACTGGTACACCACTTGGTGATGTAACGGAACTAAACTCAATTGCAGATTTTTTCAAAAAATATAACTCAAAACCACTCCTTGGTTCTGTCAAATCGAACATGGGGCATTTGTTGACAGCGGCAGCGATGTCAGGTTTGCACAAGGTGATTTTGTCAATGCAAAAAGAGGTCATTCCACCCAATATTAATTTGGCAGAAGGATTGAATGCAGGCAATGGTTGGATTGGTGAAGAAGAGATGATTACGGAGCCAACCAAATGGAATGATTCGGTCAAACAAGCAGCTATAAATTCCTTCGGTTTTGGAGGAACGAATGCCCACATGGTCGTTCAAAATTATGTAAAGAATCAATCGCAATCAACTGATAATGAGCGAGTTGAATTAGCTCCAATGGCTATCGTTGGCATGGAAGCACATTTTGGAAATTGTACTAATTTGGATGATTTCTACTCAACGATTTATAATGGCAAACAACATTTTATTGACCTTCCAAGTGAACGTTGGAAAGGAATTGATCAAAACGAAAAACTCTTAAAATCTTTCGGTTTCGAAGATGGGAAAGCACCAAAAGGAGCTTACATCGAAGACTTTGAAATCGACCTTTTAAGATATAAAATCCAACCAGCCGAGGCCGAAACATTAGAGCCACAACAAGCACTAATTTTAAAAGTGGCTGACCAAGCCATCATGAATGCGAAATTGCAAGAAGGCCAAAATGTAGCCGTCTTGATTGCCATGGAAAGTGAACCGACGATACATCATTATTTGGCTCGTTGGGATTTGACTTGGCAGTTGGATGAGGCCCTCCAAAACCGTTCCCTGAGCGAAACCCAGATGCGTTCCCTGAGCGAAGCCGAAGGGAACAAGCACGGAGATCAGTTCTCTGCTTCTGTTGGCTTCGACTCCGCTCAGCCAACGCATGGTGGTTCGAACGGCACTAACCGTAGTTCGAGCGCAGCCGAGAACGGAAGTTCATCAATAAGGCGTTCCCTGAGCGAAGCCGAAGGGAACAAACACGAAGATCAGTTCTCCGCTCATGTTGGCTTCGACTCCGCTCAGCCAACAGATAGTGCAAAACAAGACCTCCTCGAACTAACCAAAAACTCAATCTACCACCGATCAGGCGCACAAACGCCAAGTCAACACACGAGTTTTGTAGGCAATATCATGGCGAGTAGAATCGCCGCTTTGTGGGATTTTTCCGGCCCAGCATTTACAGTTTCGGCTGGTGAGAATTCATCTTTTAAAGCATTAGAAATTGCTCAAAATTTATTGTCCTCTGGTGAAGTAGATGCAGTGGTGGTAGGAGCAGTTGATTTCTCAGGAGGGATGGAGCAAGTGCTTTTTAGAAACTTAAATTCAAAAGTAAATACGGCTGAAAAGCCAAGCTTGTTTTTTAATAAAAACGATGATGGTTGGTTGATTGGTGAGGGTGCAGGAGCAGTTGTTTTAAAAAGAGCAGACGCTATTTCAAATGAAAATGCCTATGCCATTATTGATAAAATTGGAGGAACGCCAAATGTCAAAGATGTTGACTATCAAGAATTGGTTTCTTCCAATAGTAAGCTGATTGCTCAGGGTAACCAAAAGCAAGCATTAGGGAGTATTGAAACGAATATCGGTCATACCTCAGCAGCGGCCGGAATGGCGAGTTTGATAAAAACAGCGCTTTGCCTCAATCATAATTTCTTGCCGGGTATTCCAAATTGGCAGGGCCCAATTTCGGATGGTTTTTATGGTAAAAATTACTACTTCCCAGAGTACTCGCATCCGTGGGTTTTGGATGAAGGAAAGGAATCTCGGAAGGCAATTGTAAGTGGGGCTGGCGGTGATCATATTTTGCTTTCTGAATCAATAAATGTGAAAGAGGATTTTTCTGAAAAATCATTTTTGCATAAAAATTTACCCAAACTTTTCATCCTAAAAGGAGAGACGGAGCAGGAGATTCAAGAAGGTGTTTTGTCATTGGAAGAATCGATTACTTCAGATCAGGAGTTTGAAGAGATAGCATTCGAATTATTCAAAAAATCTAAAGATTTTGATAAAACTTTTTGTGCGGTTTTAGTAGCGAAAGATGCTAAAGCATTAGCAAAAGAAGTTCGCTTTTTTAAAAATAAAATTGGAGATTCTTTCAAAACACTAAAGCCGATTCGGACGCCGAGTGGAAGTTATTTTTCTCCGAATCCAATGTCTGATTTAGGAAATGTGGCTTTTGTTTACCCTGGTTCAGCGACTTCATACGAAGGACTGGGAAAGGATTTATTTCAATTATTTCCTGAGTTGTATGTCGATTACAGTGAAATTGTTTCTGATTTTCACCGATTCGTTTGGTCGGATTATGCCTATCCTAAAAAAATAAATTCTACCGATACCGTTCCAAATTTTTCTGATAATGTGGTCGCCATGATGAGCACCGGGGTATTTTTCTCTGGCATGTGGACGAAGGTTTTGACGAAGTATTTTAAAATTAATCCTGAATTGGTTTTTGGATATAGCATGGGCGAGTGTAGCAGTATGTTGTATAGCTCAGGGGTATGGCATCCGAAGCATACTTTGCTTTTTCAGCACTCTCCGATTTTTACAAAACGCTTTGCGGGAGACCTTGAGTTATTGGCGGAGACATGGAATATTTCAACGGAAGAAGCAATAAAACGATGGGTTGGATTGGCAGTTTTAGCGCCAAGAACCGAAGTCGAAAAATTGGTCAATCAAAATGACAAAGTCTTTCTGACTTTTATAAATACAGAAAACGAAGTTGTAATTTCTGGAGACAGAAAAGGTTGTGAAGCAATCGTCGCTCAGCTCAAATGCCAATCGGTTGAGCTTCCATTTCAAAACGTAATCCATCATGATTTTTGTGAAAAGGAAAGTGATGGATTGTTGAAGATGCACGGCTTTCCAATTGAGGAAAAACCAAACTTCGATTTCTTTTCTTCGCTGACGCTTAAGCGAATGAATTTAGATACAAATGAGTTGGCCAAAAACTCAACCGACGTTTGTTGTCAAACGGTCGATTTTCCAAGAACGGT
>CALHBQ010000594.1 GCA_937930815.1 uncultured Saprospiraceae bacterium
ACACCTGACTTTTGCTGTAAGGCTTCCTTCAGATTCTCACTCACGTGAGACACCCTTGCCTTTGGCTAACGATTCCTTTTCTTCAAGGCTCGTAAGGGACTTTAACCCATTAGAATAATAACATGTATGGCACACAAAAAACGCCGTGACTCAAAAAAGTCACGGCGTTCTCATTTTTCCGAAAGGAATAAAAATCTACGAATCCCTTTTAATAGAACTCAACCACCGATCCGCCTCCACGACATTCCAACCTTTTCGCTCCGTGTAATCTTTTACCTGATCAGCATCAATCTCTCCAAGTCCAAAATATTTGGATTGAGGATGTGAGAAATACCAACCACTGACGGCTGCTGCAGGCATCATGGCCATGCTTTCGGTTAATTCGATATTCGCATTATTGTCCACGTCGAGCAAAGTCCAAAGCGTCTTTTTCTCTGTGTGTTCTGGACAAGCAGGATAGCCCGGTGCCGGACGGATGCCCTGATATTTTTCTTTGATTAACTCATCATTTTTCAAAGTTTCTGATGTTGAGTAACCCCAGAATTCTTTACGGACACGTTCGTGCATTCTTTCGGCGAAAGCCTCTGCCAAACGGTCTGCCAATGCTTTAACCATAATCGAATTATAATCATCGTGATCAGCTTTGAAACGAGCGACATGTTCTTCGATGCCATGACCCGTCGTCACTGCGAATGCGCCGATGTGATCATTTCCATTCGGCGAAATATAATCGGCCAATGAGAAGTTTGGCTGACCTGATGCTTTCTTCCGTTGCTGACGTAATTGATGCAAAACAGCTTTTACTTCTTTTCTATCATCATTTTCATAAACAGAAATATCATCGTCGCTTGTAGCATTCGCTGGGAAAATTCCTATCACGCCGCGTGCTGTCAACCATTTTTCATCAATGATTTGGCGTAACATGCTGCGAGCATCGTTGTATAATTTTTGTGCCTCGACACCAACCACTTCATCTTTCAAAATTTTCGGAAAACGACCTGCCAACTCCCATGTTTGGAAGAAAGGTGTCCAGTCGATGTACTCAGACAATTCTTCTAAATCGTAATTGTCGAACACTTTTACACCCGTGAATTTTGGTACTGGAGGCGTATAATTATCCCAATCAATTTGTACTTTATTCTTTCTGGCATCCGCCAACGGAATGTATTGTTTCGTTGATTTTTGAGCGGCACGTCTGACACGTGCTTCTTCGTATTCTTCGCGGATTCCAGCGATGTATTTCGCGCCGACTTCTTGATCCTTATTCAATAAATTCGAAACCACCGTCACCGATCTTGATGCATCCAAAACATGTACTACAGCTCCGTGATATTGTTTTTCAACCTTAACGGCAGTATGTATTTTTGAAGTCGTCGCCCCTCCAATCAATAAAGGAATTTCAAATCCTTGGCGCTCCATTTCTTTTGCCACGTAAACCATTTCGTCCAATGAAGGCGTAATCAAACCAGAAAGTCCGATGATATCCACGTTGTGTTTTTTGGCTTCGTCCAAAATCTTTTGGGCAGGAACCATCACACCGAGGTCAACGATTTCGTAGTTATTACAACCTAAAACGACTCCAACTATATTTTTTCCAATATCATGAACATCGCCTTTTACAGTTGCCATCAAGATTTTTCCTTTGGCCTCCACTAACCCACTCTTCGCTTTTTCTGCTTCGATAAATGGCGTCAAATGCGCAACGGCTTTTTTCATTACCCGAGCAGATTTTACTACCTGTGGTAAAAACATTTTACCAGCACCGAAAAGGTCACCCACCACATTCATTCCATCCATCAAAGGACCTTCGATGACTTGGATTGGAGCAGGGAATTTTTGGCGCGCTTCTTCTGTGTCTTCCACAACGAATTTATCGATTCCACGCACAAGTGCATGTTCCAATCGCTTTTCGACTGGAGCATCTCGCCATTCCAAATTTTCTTCCACTCGACGACCGCCGTCTTGTTTTACATTTTCTGCGAAAGTGATTAATTTCTCAGTCGCATCATTGTTTTTATTGAACAACACATCCTCTACCAATCCGAGTAAATCTTTTGGGATGTCTGCATAGATTTCCATCATACCAGCATTCACAATTCCCATATCCATACCTGCCTGAATCGCATGATATAAAAAGGCAGAGTGCATCGCCTCCCGCACTTTATTGTTCCCACGGAAACTAAATGAAAGGTTGGAAACACCACCACTGATTTTCACGCCAGGGCAAGTTCTTTTGATTTCGCGAGTGGCTTCAATGAAGTCCATCGCGTATTCGTTGTGCTCCTCGATTCCGGTTGCAACTGCGAAAATATTCGGATCAAAAATGATGTCTTCTGGTGGAAAACCGAGTTCCTCTGTTAGAATTTTATAGGCACGCTGGCAAATTTCAACTTTACGATCTTTCGTATCTGCCTGACCAACTTCGTCGAATGCCATCACAACCACGGCCGCGCCGTAGCGTCTTGCAATTTTTGCCTGATGCTTAAATTGGTCAATCCCCTCTTTCATCGAAATCGAGTTGACGATACATTTTCCTTGCACACATTTCAAACCTGCTTCGATTACTTCCCACTTCGAGGAATCGATCATAATTGGCAACTTGGCAATGTCCGGCTCTGCCATCACGAGGTTTAAAAACTTGACCATCGCCGCTTTACTATCGAGCATTCCCTCGTCCATATTAATGTCGATGACCTGTGCGCCACCTTGCACTTGTTGCAGGGCAACACTCAATGCCTCGTCGTATTCTTCATTCAAAATCAATCGAGAGAATTTCTTTGAACCAGTCACATTGGTTCGCTCTCCTACATTGACGAAAGTGATATTTTCGGTAATTACCAATGGTTCCAAACCAGAAAGCATCGTATACTTTTTCTCTGGTTTTAAAATAGGACGCGGTTTGATATCTTTCACCTTTTCGGCCATCGCTCGGATATGCTCCGGCGTCGTACCGCAACATCCTCCAACGATATTTACAAATCCGCTTTCCGCGAAATCGTTGATATAACCACACATCTCTTTTGGGTGCTGATCGTATTCACCCATTTCGTTTGGTAAACCTGCATTTGGGTAAGCGTGAACGTAACAGTCTGCAATTTTAGAAAGCGTTTCTACGTGTGGACGCATTTCAGTTGCACCAAGTGCACAGTTCAAACCAATACAAAATGGTCTTGCATGCATGACTGATGTCCAAAAAGCTTCTACTGTTTGACCACTCAAAGTTCTACCAGAAGCATCCGTAATCGTCCCTGAAATAATCACAGGAATACGAATGCCACGTTCATCAAATAATTGCTCTACGGCATATATCGCCGCTTTCGCGTTAAGCGTATCGAAAATTGTTTCTATTAAAAAAAGGTCGATTCCGCCATCTACCAAACCACGAGCTTGTTCGTAATAAGCATCTTTCGCCTCATCAAAAGTCATCGCTCTGAACCCCGGATCATTTACATCTGGCGAAAGCGAAAGCGTTTTACTCATTGGTCCGATCGCTCCTGCAACGAATGCCAATTTGCCCGATTTGTCAACCGCACGTTTGGCGATTTTTGCGGCTTCGACATTCATTTCGTAGCAAAATTCCTCCATTTCATAATCTGCCATGGAGATAGTGTTGGCATTGAAAGTATTGGTTTCAATGATATTCGATCCTGCATTGATGTATTCGGTATGAATCGCCTCAATGATATCTGGCTTCGTAAGGACGAGAATGTCATTATTGCCTTTTATATCCAAATGCCAATCCTTAAATCGATCGCCGCGATAGTCCTCCTCTTCGAGTTTGTATCGTTGGATCATGGTACCCATCGCACCATCGAGAATTAGAATTTGTTCTTTGATTGCTTCTTGCAATGTCATCTTCAAGGTTTCCGTCATTTTCTATAGATTCTTATTGAAGGCTTTTAAATTTTAATGGCTGAGTTAGGTGAGTGCACAATTAACCTATTAACAAGGAAATTGTTTTTTGAAAACGAGTACAAATATAGGGAATTTGGCGGTTAGTTTAAAGGTGGGAATTTGGGAGTTTTGGAATGGGGAATTTCTTAATTTGAGTGTAGAAACTTGATTTATTTATTTTGCATCAGAGAAATGTAAATTACGGATATTACTTCTTCAATTTTCTCGTCTGCTTTTCCTTCAAAAAAGCCAATCGATCTTCCTCATTGCGAAGGGATTCCATGAGGTTATCCACATTTTTTTGAGCAAAGAAAATATCTGTAAGCAATCGATCATCTTCGTCCAATTCCTTCATTTTCAATCGATGATAGTCTTTGATAAAAAAGATTTGCCAAACAGAACTCAACCACATCATAAAGTGCGCTGCAATGTCGAAATTGGCATAAACACCGCCGTATCTGCCTTTTTCAACTTTCATGAATTCTGCACCGGTTGCTGAAATGTAATCACTGATACTGACCTTTGAATTGTTTCGAAGATTATTTTCTTTAATGTGGGCGAATTCACCCACATTAAAATTAGCATTATAAGTTCCTTCATAGGTGCCTAAAAAGTTCAAGGTATCTTTGTTTCTCATATAGCTTCGAACTTTTTCTCGAGGATTCCCCTCTCCAAATTTTTTCGCTAATTCGGAGAGATTGAAAAAATCTTTTCCCTCTTTTTCATAAATCGGAATTTCAATCTTATTGACTTTGATTAGTTTTTTAGACATCGCACGACTTTTTAAACACAAATATATTTAAAATCATGCATTTTTTTGTTTCAAAAAAAAGGAATAATTAAAAAGCCGTGCAGCATAATTAATGCTACACGGCTTTCAATTCCAAAATTGGAAATAGCAATTTAAACCTCAACCAACTGCTCCTTCACCATCTTCTCCGCAGTTTTTTCCAATACTTTAAAGAAGTTTAGAATTTCTTTGTCTGTATTATTCGCATTGATGGTTACGAATCTAACGAAGGTTTCTCCATTGAAACTTCCAAAGCCAACGAGTAATTCATTGTCTTCATAAAGACGGGTGCATAACTCTTTAGGATCGACCCCTTTATAATTAAAACACACCGAAATCGAATCATCAAAACTGTACAACGAATATTTATCAGCGTTGGCACGTAGGTAATCTCTTGTCACATCCGCGAGGTGGAATTGTTGATTCACGACTTCGCCCAACCCTTTGCGGCCGACTGATTTCCAAAGTGTCCACAATTTCAGGGCATCATTTCTTCTACCACATTGTAGGGAAGTTTTACCGAGATTGAATTCATCAAACTCATGATCCGTTTGGTATAAATAAGCGGCCTCTTTTGAAAAAGACTTGTACAGATCGCCTTTGTCTTTGACCAAAAGAACAGAGCAAGACAACGGCACCCCCAACATTTTATGGGCATTGTAATTGAAAGAGTTCGCGCGATTGACACCTGCAATAAGGTGTCTATATTTTTCACTAAAAATAACACTTCCACAATAAGCGCCATCTACGTGCAACCAAATATTATGCGCCTCAGAAATATCTGCAATTGCCTCGATTTGGTCAAATGCACCGAGTACTGTCGTGCCGGCAGTGGCATTAATAAAAAATGGCAAATTGCCTGCTTCGATGTCCTCTTTTATCGCTTTTCCGAGTTCGGCAGGAATCATTCTTCCATGTTTGTCAGTCGGAATATATCTCACCTGGTCTCTCCCGATACCCGCAAATGCTGCATTTTTAGGAATAGAGTAATGAGAAGCGGCGGAAGTATAAGCCGTCAAAGGCTTCGTTACTCCTTTATCAATCGCTCCTTTATCGGCACGATCCCTTGCCATGAGTATTGCCATGAAATTACTCATCGAACCACCCGCAGCGAATGTTCCACCAAAATTATCACCATACTCGATCAGCTCACCACTTTTCTTAATAATTTCTTTTTCGACGCCAACCTGTGGTCCGCCTACCTTATAAGTATACATACTATTGTTCAGCAAAACAGATAGTAATTCACCCAAAACCGCTTTTGGCTGACGTCCTCCGAAGAGTTGGTTGAAAAACAGCTTAGAACTGGTCTTCGGTGTTTTAAGAATGATCTCTTTTAACGCTTTTTCGAAAACAGGATCAGGAATAGCGTCTTCGTTTAACTCAATAGATAATTTTCCATGCAATTCATTTGGAGGAATCACCTCCGAAATAGGATTTTCTACCTCATCCGTAAGCAAGGCTTTTGCTATTTCATTAAAAACCTCTAATTCTTTATTAATCATATTTTATTATTTTATCTTCTTGGGGAAATTATTTTTTAAATAAGGAGAACGTTATCCCGAATTCGCTTCAAGAAAACTTTCAATATTGAACTGACTTATTAACTCAGAACTTAGTTGAGAACAATTTTAAACAGTCATTCTGACCGTAAAATCATTTTTGAGTTGGACTTCTTCCATCGGAAGTGATTCATGCTTTCTGACTCGACATGATTTGATTGGCTCATGGTACAAATGGAGTGTCATCACTGGCTGATCGGACATATTTTTTAAGGAGTGGCAATGCCTTCCTTTCTTCATGCCAGCTGAAGAACCGATTTCCATTTTTCGAATTTTTAAAGATTCAACGCCTTGCTCGCAGTAGATATTTTCCTGAAAAGGACCATCGAAAAAGAAAACTCTACAACTTTGTTCGTCGTGATCGTGGACTGGAGTTTGAGCTTTGGGATTCCAACAAATTAGAATTAGCTCGAAGTCTTTGTTTTCAAATAAACAAACCCGTGTGTAGGGTTTTGCTGTCCATTTAGCGAATGGCCGCAAAGCAGACCGGTCGATAAATTTGTTCGTTTCCGAAAAATTAGATAGCTTTTTTGTTAGCTCTCTTTTTATATTATTTATGAGTTGTTCAAGATAATCATCGTCGTCCAAATTATATATTTTTATTAAAAAATCTTCTTTCTTCTCTGGC
>CALHBQ010000595.1 GCA_937930815.1 uncultured Saprospiraceae bacterium
TTTTGGACAAACTGTCGAATCAGATTCTTTGAAGGTTAAAAAACCTAAAAAGGAAAGCATCTTCGATGTGTTTTCAAAGCATGAAATTTTGGAAGCATCGCTCACCACTGACCTTTCCAAATTAGAAGATCCGAAAAATTCACAGGCATATTGGGATGGCGCCTTTTCTTATAAGACAGAAGAAGGCGTTGATTCTACCATGGATGTGGAAGTAAAATTGCGTGGTCGATTTCGATTGATGAAATGCGATTTTCCGCCATTAAAACTAAAATTCAAAAAGAAGAATTTGAAAAAAGGTGGCGTACGAAAGAAGTACAACAAGATGAAACTCATCACACATTGCCTCGATGATAAAACTGTTTCCAAAGAACTGATTTATCGAGAATGTCTAGCTTACCAATTATTCAATGTTATCAATGAAAACAGCTTTAGAGTTCAATTGGTCAACATGAAATATTACGAAACTGATAAAAAAAGAGCACAGGCAAAAGGCATGGGCATTTTGGTCGAAGACTCAAAACAAGTTGCAGATAGAATTGGTGGTAAAAAAGCGAAAGAAGCAGTGATGGGTGACCAATCCTTAAATACAGAACAGGAGAATATCACTGCTCTTTTTCAATACATGATTGCAAATGTGGATTGGAATTCAGATAAAACTTATAAGAACTTGGCTATGATCGAAAGTGATGAGGAAGACGAATTTTATACGGTTCCTTATGATTTTGATTTTTCTGGTTTCGTTTCTGCTCCCTATGCTTTAATTACAAAAGCACATGGGCAAGAATCAATCAGGGATAGAGTTTTTCTTGGGCGAGCCAAAACGGTTGAAGCATTAACCCCAGCCATCAATATTTATAAAGAAAAAAAAGAAGCCCTTCTTCAAGAGATTGACAATTTTGATTTACTCTCAAAATCTTCACGAAAGGATTTGAGGAAATTTATAGAAGAGTTTTATTTGATTATTGAGGATGAGGAAAATTTGGGAGCGGTTTTGTTTGGGCAGTGATTAAGTTGATTAAGTTGCCAACTAACTGATAATCAATTAGTTGCATATATATATTTTAACTATTTTAAAATCAAGTCGTTCGTACTCGTTTAGTCTAAATCAACTTAATAAAACAATCAACTAACCTACCCCATCTGCAACTGCCTTCTCACATAATGATGATAAGCCCCCGTTTTATCAAACAATTCACCATGTCTTCCGATTTCAAGAATCTCACCTTGTTCAATGTATATGATCAAATCTGCGCTACTGACCGTTGCCAAACGGTGCGCAATTAGGACTATTGTTTTACCAAACATATGGTCTTTAATATTGTCCATTACAAAAGTCTCATTGAAGGAGTCAAGTGCGTTTGTTGCTTCGTCTAAAAACAAGAAATCTGGATTTTTGTAAAGTGCTCTGGCGAGCAAAAGTCGTTGTTTCAAACCTTGGCTTAATCCATTGGCACCTTCACCTATGATGGTATTGAAATGATTTGGCAATCCATCAATATAGGATTGTAAATTGACCAATTCGCATATTTCTTTTAACCGTTTTGGGTCAATTTCTTCCTGACCCAAAGCAATATTTTTTGCAATACTATCTTGAAAGATATAACCTTCATGAAAAGCCGTTCCTATTTTTTTGAACCAAAATTTCTCATCCATACCGTTAAGAGAAGTTCCACCTACTTTTACGGTTCCAACAGTAGGTTTTAGGAGACCAACCATGATTTTCATCAGCGTTGATTTACCACTTCCATTCGGGCCTACAATGGCTATTGTTTTTCCAAAAGGCAAGGCAATGTTGATGTTTTTCAAGGTTACAGGCGAACCAGCCCCTCCATATTGAAATGAGACATTTTCAACCATCATGTCCTTATTGTCTGGTAGGAAAGTGATTTTATCTTCGTCATCAGCCGTCTCACTCAAAATTTCATTCATCCGCTCATAACTAATATTTGCCTCCTGATAGTTTTGAAAAAACTCGACTAAATAATTAATTGGAGCAGTCATCTGGCCAATGATAAACATCGTCGCGACCATCATTCCCAAGGTCATAGAACCATCTATTACACAATAAGAAGCAAGTATAAGTGTACCGATATTTTTGAATTCATTTATCAAATAGCCACCTCTGGATTGCCATTGTTCCAATCGTAGCATTTTACTACTTAATTTGAAATTCTCTGCAAGGTGAGATTCCCAATTCCATCGTTTTTGTTGCTCGGCACCGTGTAGTTTAATGTCCTGAATACCATTGAACATCTCAATCAAATAATTTTGTGCTATCGTATTTTTGTCGAAAGACTTAAAATTAAGCTCTCTTCTTTTTTTCAAAAAACGATTTAAATAAACAAAATAGGCTATGGTTCCAAAAACAAAAATGGCACAAATCCTCCAATCAAAAATTAGTAAAATAATACTAAACAATACCAAATTCACAACTGAAAAAAGAGAAAATAGCGCCGATGACTTAAAAAATCGTTCTAATCGTTCGCTATCATTGACCCGTTGCATAATATCTCCGAGGGTACGATTATTGAAATAGCTCATCGGTTTTCTGACCAAACTTGCAACGTAACTTGTAATAATTTTTGCATGAAATTGTATCCCCATCCAACTCAGAAAAACACCTCGAATAAACTCGACTAAAACCTGACTCACAGCGAATGCAATCATTCCTATCAAAACCAAACTGATAAAATGTTTGTCAAAAGCGACAATTCCAAAATCAACAATGGACATGATAAAAAACGGCATGGAAAATTGTAAAACACCTACAACAAATACTCCAGCAAATAGCTGAACCATCGCAGAGTTAAACTCTGAAAAATGCCTCCAAATATAATTTCCAATCGAATCTCCTTCTTTATGATAATCTTTGATTGGTTCAAAATCTTCTGTAGGTTCAAGAAGTAAAACAATCCCGATCGGATCGGCATCATCTTCGACCCAATTGTAGATAAATTCTTCCTTTGTATAAGTAACCAATCCTTCTGCGGCTGGGTTTGCTATAACGACATGCTCCTCTTTTACTTCGACAACAACGACAAAATGATATCCTTGCCAAAACACAACTGCTGGCAATGGAGCATCATCTTTCAAATTTTCATAATACAGCTTCGCTCCGTGGGTTCTCATTCCCAATTCGCTTCCTGCATCGGCTAAATCTTGCATCGAAACGCCATCAACGGTCTTCTTTGTTGCTCGTCTGAAATAATCCAATGAATAGGCTTGACCATGATATTCGGCAATCATGCGTAGGCAAGCTGGACCGCAATCGGCCTCTTCCATCTGTTTGTAGAATGGGAATGATTTTAGCATCTATTATATCAGTGTAGGCTACTTCTTGATTTGTAATTTTCTCTTCAAGGGCAGTAACTCGAGCTTTGGATCTTCCAAAAAATTGGGACGTGCAAGATATTCCTTTTTTATTCTATTGAGGAACAAAAACGAAATTTTAATTCATTTAGTTTAGAAATCAATAAATGAATCCTTCATTTTTAAGTGTGGTTGCAGTTATTCACGAACAGGAAGACCTTTTGGGTTTAAGCCAAAAACTTGACCAATTGGGCAAAACACTTTCAAATAATTTTAAGGATTTTGAAATAATTCTAATCAATAACTTGATTGGTACGCTTCCAGATGCAGAGATTGAACCACTCAATATTGAAACTCGCAAAAATATTCATCTCATAAATCTATCGAGTCGTTCCAATAAAAATTATGCAATTTTAGCTGGACTCGATCGAGCAAATGGAGATTATTCTATCATACTTGAATTTCAATTTTTAGAAAAAACGGAATGGATAAATGAGCTTTTTCAAAAGACACAGGAAGGGTTTGATTTGGTTTATTTGCGTGCAGCTCAACCCGTTCATTATGGAAGTTCCAACATCATGCGTGGTATTTTCTATGGAATTTTAAGAAACTACTCTGACCTCAAAATTGATCCTTTGGCTCATGATACTCGAATCATCTCTCGCAGAGCATTAAATTCTTTGTTACGCTTGCGCGAAAATTTGAGATACATGAAACCGATTTATTCAATAATCGGCTATCGCTCTACCTTTTTACAAACTGAAACCGAATTGAAAAATATCAAAGAAAGCTTTTCCGATCAATTCAAAACTTCTTTGGTTGCGATTACCTCTTTCACCTCATTTTTGAGTTCAGTAGCATTGTGGATTTTCCTTTCTTCGATTGTTATGGTGATTGCAGTAATTTTCAATGCATTTAAAGTAAAATATACCAATTACGATTTATTTGGCACCTACCACGAAGCACTTTCAGGATGGGCATTTACGGTTGTGATTATCTCAATTTTCTTCTCTATCACTTCCCTCAACCTTTATATCGTTTCTATTTACCTCTCCAACATCTATCAGGAAATCAAAAAACGGCCATTGTATATTATTGAGTCAATTCGTCGGTTTTAAGAGGAGCGATTCAGAAATGAACGCAGAGGCGCAAAGACGCAGAGGATCATTTCAAGTTAAATTACATAGTTCAATGGAGAATTCGGAATTGTATATCTAATTTTTGCAAAGCGAAAATTCAATTCTTTCTCCGCGTCTCAGCGACAGCGCGTTCATAAAAATTCTTTGCGCCTTTGCGCCTTTGCGTTCATTAAAATTTCTTATTCTTGCCATAAAATTTCAAACATCATGAGAATCGCAATTATTGGCTATGGAAAAATGGGCAAAACCATTGAAAGATTGGCTACCCAAAATGGAGACGAAATCGTTTTAAAAATTGATGGTTCTAACCAAAATGAATTTACGCCAGACAATCTCGCAAAAGCAGACGTTGCCATTGAGTTTTCGAGACCAGAATCAGCTGTCGAAAATTTAAAAAAATGTATTCTTGCAGGGGTCCCTGTTGTATCTGGAACGACTGGTTGGCTTGAAAACAAACCTGAAATTGATACCATCACACTTCAAAATGATGGTGCATTTCTGTACGCTTCAAATTTCAGTATTGGCGTTAATATCTTTTTTGCAGTCAATGGCTATCTCGCCAAATTGATGGACAATCAATCGCAATATGATGTTGAAATGGAAGAAATCCATCATACTGAAAAATTGGATGCACCAAGTGGAACAGGCATCACACTCGCCAAACAAATCATCAAAAACTTAGAACGAAAAAATAATTGGGTCAATGAACCTGCTTTTCAAGAATCAGAAATTAGCCTTATTTCAAAAAGAATTGATAAAGTGCCTGGTACACACTCGATTGTTTACAATTCACCAGTCGATGAAATCGAAATAATACATACCGCTCATAGCCGCGAGGGCTTTGCGCTCGGTGCCATCCAAGCTGCTCGTTGGATTATTGGTCAACGAGGCGTTTTTGGAATGAAAGATGTTTTGGGATTTTAAGGACAAATCAACTTCAAATGCCCAATGTGATGTGCCCCATGCCATGCATATAAATTGACCACTTTTTTCAACTTCCATTCCCGATTACCTTCCGGGTGCAAATAACTTGATTCAAAATAATCTGCATCAATTGCTTCCAACAAACCAGCCCATCGCTTGTGTAAACCAGTAAGAATTTCAACCGATGCATCAATTGGTACTAAATCAACTTCTGGAGTTAAAGCCCATTCAGCTTCATTGTAACCTTTGATAGTAACTGGCTGCTCCACTAATGTATATTTTGTACGAGCGTAAGCATGCATATGACTATCGGCAAGATGATGTACGACTTGATTTCCAGTCCATCCATCAGGTCGATATGGCGTTGCCAATTCTTCCTTTGACATTCTTACAAGCTGAGCTTTGAGTTGTTCAGGAAAATTTTTAATCGTAGAAATCGCATTCTTTATTTCCTCGATTGTGTAATCTTCTCGAAGTTGTGGTTTGCCGATTGGGTAGCGTAAGTGATCCATTATTTTTTGTTGAAAGTTTGAAGTTGAAAGTATTAGGTTGATTAAGATGAAGTGTTCATAATCGCTCTTTGAACTTTCAACTTTATGTACAACGAATTAATAAAAAAATCCCGAATTTTGAACGTATCAAAAATTCGGGATTAATTTTTCACAAAAAGAAAAAATTTAGTCTGCAGCTATAGATTCTGTAGGCTCCGTTTTTTCTTCAAATTTTTTACCGTTCCAAACGCCTAACCATTCAATTCTTTTTTTAACAGCTTTGTATTTCAAAAAAGAATCAACCGCTTCAGCTTTTGATAGACGGTGTAATTTAATATCATTTGGTATGGACTTAATAACAAAATAATACTTTCCAGTTTCGTAATTAAAACTTTTCTTCTGTCTCAAGATAATTCAATTTTTATTAAAAAATAGTGTATCGAATTTAGGGATCCGATAAGTCAGTGTTTTTAAAACTATTCGAATTAGAAAATAGTTTTAAATGCAAAAGATGAATTATATGGCATATCTAAAATAAAAACAAATATTTTACATCTTTTCACTTTACCTTAACTTAGTAAGGATTTTTTTCAGGCTGCAAAAGAAACAAAAATTTAGCGAAATTCTTAACATTTAAGCCATGAATTTTTGCTCCTAAACCAAAAAGTAATAGTACTTTTGCTCTTTAGTTTTGTATAAAAAAACATGTCCAACAGTTTTGCAATACAAAACTCCAACTTATTCACTAAAAAATCGATCTGAGAAAATGAAAATTGATGTTATTCTTGGCCTACAATGGGGCGATGAAGGGAAAGGTAAAATTGTAGATTACCTTGCTACAAAATATGACATGGTTGCCAGATTTCAGGGTGGACCAAATGCTGGTCATACACTAAAATTCGACGGCAAAAAATATGTCTTGCATACCATCCCCTCTGGTATCTTTAGAGAAGATCTAATGAACCTTATCGGCAATGGAGTGGTCATAGATCCGATAACATTAGAAAAAGAAATCAAAAATTTGGAAGCGGCAGATGTCAAATATCATGACCGTTTGCTTGTTGCCAAAAAAGCGCATTTGATTCTTCCTACTCACCGATATTTGGATGCAGCATCTGAAGCTGCAAAAGGAAAAGATAAGATTGGAAGTACTCTAAAAGGAATCGGCCCTACTTATATGGACAAAACGGGTCGAAACGGATTGAGAGTTGGAGATATTTACCATGAAAGTTTCCATGAAAGATACGATGCCTTGAAAGCAAAGCATCTTGAACTTTTGAAAATCTACCCTTCTATTGAATTCAATTTGGAGGAAGAAGAAGAAAAATGGTTCAATAGTTTAGCAACTTTGAGGAGCCTCAAAGCCGTAGATGGCGAATGGTACATCAACAAGGCCATCAAGGAAGGTAAAAGAGTTTTGGCTGAAGGCGCACAAGGTTCAATGTTAGATATTGATTTTGGAACTTACCCATTTGTAACTTCATCTAATACGATTACTGCCGGTGTTTGTACTGGATTGGGTGTTGCGCCACAATTGATTGATCAAGTGATTGGAATCACCAAAGCATACTGTACACGTGTCGGAGGTGGCCCATTCCCTACTGAATTGCACGGAGAAGTTGGTGAAAAGCTAAGAAAAGAAGGTGCTGAATTTGGCGCTACCACAGGACGACCAAGAAGATGTGGTTGGATTGATTTACCTCAGTTGAAATATACCATTATGATCAATGGAGTTACTCAATTGGTTATAACGAAAATTGATATCCTCAATATTTTTGACTCTATCAAAGCCGGTGTTAAATACCAGCGAGAAGATGGATCTGAAACGGATATGCTTCCATATGATGTCGTAGTGGAAGATTTAAAACCAATTTGGGAAGATATTGAAGGTTGGGGTTCAAGCTTAGAAGGAATTGATACCTATGAAGATCTTCCAGCTAAAGCGCAAGATTTCATTAGCTACTTAGAGAAGAAATTGGAAGTTCCAATTACAATGATTTCTACTGGACCAGAGCGACAAGAATTGATTCTAAGAACCGCTGATTTAGCGGTCTAAAATGTGTACTTCGAGCGAAGTCGAAAAGCAGGCATGGAATCTTTTCTCCGCTATCGTGCTTCTCGACTTCGCTCGAAGTACGCATCGAATTAACTCAATTCATCCTGCGGATAAATAACACCCGCAGCCATTCGAACCTTATCAATCAGTTCAGTTAATTGTAAACTGAACTGGTGGCTAATCAATTCATTTTCTTTTTTGTTGGCCAATAAATCTTTTCCAACTGCTTCAATTTCAAATTGATAACCATTGCCTTTGTAAGGATTATTCAGAGTTGTAATTTCTCCATAATAGTCACCGAAGCTTATCGTTTTTGGTTGATGGAATCTTCCGTGAATTTTCAATTTTCCTTTTTTACCATATATAAAAGCCTCTACATCAGTATGTGTACTAATGGAGCAATAAAGATTGGCCATCACCCCATCATCGTAGTGTAAAATGATATTTGTGATTTCATCGACGCCTAATTCATTCAATTTCGAGCGCGCATAAATTTCATTGGGCTGTCCCAGAAGCAATTGGCAAAGGAATAAATTATAAATTCCAACATCCAAAATTCCACCACCACCTAAGCTTTTATCCAGTACTCTATCCGTAGGATCCCACTGAGGAGAAAAGCCAAAATCAGCGTTGATAGATTTTATTTTTCCAATCCTACCCTCTTCAATGATAGATTTTGCTTTTTCTATTAATGGAAAAAATCGACTCCACATCGCTTGCATCAAATAGGTATCATTCTTTTTGGCGCAAGCCACCATTTTTTGAACCTCCTTCAAGTTCATACCCATTGGCTTTTCACAAAGCACTGGTATTTTATTTTTTAGAAAAAGAATAGAATTTTCACAATGAAAAACATGAGGTGTTGCGATATAAACTGCATCTAATCCTTCACAATCCACTAATTCCTCATAGCTTCCAAAGTGGTGGGTAGACTGATATTGTGCTCCAAATGCTTTTGCCTTTGATAAAGTTCGAGATGCGACAGCATGCAATCTTGCTCCTTCAACCAATCGAATATCTTGAGCAAATTTATGCGCAATGCGTCCTAAACCCACGATGCCCCAATTGATGGTTTTCATATTTAGAAAAATTTGAAAAAATAAGGGAAGCCAAATTAATAGCTTCCCTTGCAAAAGTAGTTTTTATGTGTTTGTCTAAAATAAAAAAAATCTTTAATTAGCCACCACCCATTTCTTTTTGCATTGTAGCGATCTGTGATTCCCACAATTGGCGGGTATCAGCAGCTTCGTCTTCATCACAGTAATCAACGATAACTAATATTGTATCTCCTGTAATTGGTGATTTACTCATTGTAAATTCCAAATATTCTTCTTCATCGTCGGCATCTTCCCATTTAAATCTTAGCCTTTCATTCTCAACGTTCTCAACCAACTCGGCCACCTCTTCTGAACCTTCCCATGAGAAGATAAAGGTTTTTCCAGTAATATCTACCTTATCACAGAACCACCTGACCAAACAGGAAGGTGTCGTAAGAAATTGATAGACAATCGCTTTTGATGATCTAAACAAAAATTCAACTTTGACTTGTACTCTTTCCATAGTAAAAATATAAAATTTTAATAGGAAGCTGATATCGTAAAGCGAGGTCAGCTATTCTCCCATTTTGCGCAATAAAAACTAAAAAGTTGAATTTTCCAAATAAATAGCACCATCGTTTAATTTGCGTCATCCACAAGTTGACTTTCAAGAACGGAAGCAGGCAGCTTTTTTGCTGTTTTTAGACCCAATGCTTTCATCTTTTCAGCGCGCCCTATTAGGTTTCCTTTTCCGAATTGAAGTTTATTCATTGCTGCCCGATAAGTCTTATCCATCGTTTCCATTGAAGATTCTACTTTTTTCATGTCTTCGACAAATCCTACGAATTTATCATAAAGTGCACCTGCTTGACGCGCAATATCAACCGCATGACGCGTTTGTTTCTCTTGTTTCCAAATAGATGCGACCGTTTTCAAAGTAGCCAACAAAGTGGTCGGACTTACGATTACAATTTTTTGTTCCCAGGCATAGTTGAAAATTTCTGGATCTGCTTTAACCGCTGCGGAGAAGGCACTTTCCATCGGCATAAATAAAATAACGAAATCTGGGCAATCCAATGATCGAGCAGAGGCGTAATTCTTTTCCGCCAATCCTTTGACATGGTGTCGAATCGAAAGGATGTGCATTTTCAAAGCTTCTTCCTGCTCTTTTTGGTTGGCACCATTGACAAAACGCTCGTAGGAGGTAAGCGATACTTTTGAATCAACGACCAGATGTTTGTTGTCTGGCAAATTGATGACTACATCCGGCTGAATCCGCTGCCCATTGCCATTGATAGAGTGATATTGAATCGAATACTCTCTATCTTTTACCAATCCAGAACGTTCCAAGACTTTTTCTAAAATCATCTCCCCCCAATTTCCCTGTTTTTTATTGTCTCCTTTTAAGGCATCCGTTAGATTTTTAGCTTCTTGACTGATTTTTTGATTCAGTTCCATCAAACTTTTAATCTCTCCTTGCAATGAGGCACGTTGTTTTGCCTCAGACAAATAAACGTCTTCGACCTTCTTTTCAAAGCCATCCAATTTAGAACGTAATGGCTCCAAAACCTGCCGAAGCTGTAATTGATTTTGATGAGAAATTTTCAAACTCTTTTCTTCAAAAAGCTTATTAGCTAAGTTTTCAAACTGAGATTGCATTTGGAAATGGAATTCCTTGAGTTCATTCTTTTGAGTTCCAATCTTTTCACCCAAGTGAATCGAAGTTTGCTCTGCTGCTCCCAAATCCGCTTTGATTTCCTGAATTTGTAAGTCTTTTTTCTCAATAACCGAAGCCAAACGAGTGACCTCTTGCAGTTCGCTTTCCCACAATTGCTTGAGTACATATTTGTTTTTCAATTCAGCAGGCGTAATGCCTTGCGAGGCATAATAGAATTTGCAAATCAACCAAGTTGCCAAAACACCAATCAAAACCCCAACGAATAAAAAGAGTACTAAAATCGTTATTTCCACCTTTTTGATTTTAATTTAAAATAATTTGTGCAAATTAAAACAAAAAATTGAATATATGTGGTTTTGCACCCCATTTATTGTAAAAATTATAATGTGTAATTCTTATTCGATATTTTTGAGAGAATTACCAACCAAATGGGGTTTGAGGCTCGTTGGCTGTATTAAATGTATTTTTCAAAAAATCTAATAGATATGAAAACTGTTTTTACCCTATTTTTATGTTTGCTTTTTTCAGCTATTGTTGCGGGACAAGAATGTTTACCATGGGTGCACACTTTTTCTTCTCAAGAAGAAATTGATAGTTTTCCCATTAATTATCCAAACTGCAAAACTTTAGCAGGTAATATATTTATTCAAGGATTTGAATTAAAAGACTTAAATGGTCTAAATGCAATTGAATCGATCAATGGTTATTTGTCAATTAGTGATGTTGGAAATATTGATACGCTAAAAGGATTTAAAAACCTAAGATTAATTAAAGGTTCTCAAGATATTTTGAATTATGGATTACGATTTAGCAGTATTCCTAATCTTAAATATATAGAAGCATTCGAGAATCTGGAGGATATTCAAGGAAGCCTTATTCTTAATCGTTTGCCATTAATCGAAGAGTTTAATTTTCCAAAACTGGAAAAAATAGACGAAGTATCTGTATCAAATCTAAACATTAAAAATCTAAATTATTTTTCAAAGTTTACTCAACTTAGAAAAATCAACTTATCAAATCTACAACTACTTTCCCCTTTGGAAGCTTTTCGTGATTTGAATCATATTGAAGAAATAGTTTTAACAAATCTTCCTTTAGTTACTTCATTAGAACCATTTCAGAGTAGAGAAAAATTAAATAAGCTATCAATTTCTAATTTACCTAAACTTCAAAACTTAGAGTCATTTTCAATTCTAAGAAAAATAAAAGAATTATCAATTAGTAAATTACCACTAATTACAACTTTGGAGTCTTTCAGAAATATTGAAAATATTGATATTCTAATTATCGATGACCTACCATTGGTTTCATCTTTAGCAGCATTTTCGAAGCCTGACATCCTCGAAACATTGAACATCTCAAATCTTCCAATCGTTACAACCCTTGAGCCATTTTCGAATGTAAAAAATTTGAAATATTTATCTATTTGGAATATGGCAAGGTTAAAAAATTTAGAAGGATTTGAAAATGTTTATGATTTAATAACCCTGAGAATTAGTTCAAACCCCAATCTTGAAGACATTACAGAATTAGAGAATACACTAAATGCGCCATTTTTTTGGAATGGTCCAGCTTACAATAGTATAGAATTGAATGATAATTCTTTATTAAACACCTGCAATATTAGGCTAATATGTGATGCTATAAACCTTGGTCAAATTACAACCCGTATAGAAAATAATGGAAGCGATTGTTCTAACATAGATGACATTGTTGGCTGCGAACCAGTTTGTGGCACCAGATTTTCAAAAATTGTTTTAAGGAATCAATCAGATGTTGATAATTTTAGGTCCATTTATGGAGACTGCAAAACAGTACTTGGAGCTCTTGAAATAGCTGAAAATTCAAATATTACAAACCTCAATGGACTAAATCAAATCGAAACAATTGAAGGAGACTTTATAATTTGGACTTCAGGTACATTACAAAACTTTTCAGGTTTAGAAAATTTAAAATTTGTCGGTGAAAGATTTAGAATACAACATTGCGAGAATCTTCAAAATTTTAAAGGTCTTGACCAACTTAGACAAGTTGGTTCTTTAATCCTAGGGAACAACAAAAACTTAATAAACTTTGAAGGCATAGAAAGTTTAAAAAATATACAACACCAATTAGCCATTGGAGAAGGAGGTGGAAATCAAAACTTAATATCTTTGGAGGGTTTACAAAATATGACATACTTAGGAAATGACCTTATTATAAAAGATAATCCGAATTTAGAAATTTGCCAAAGTCCTCTAATCTGTGAGTTTATAAATATAGAAAAAGATAAAAATTTTCCTTCCTACCTTATTCAAAATAATGGAACCTATTGTGACAATGCTGATTTAATTTTAGAAAATTGTTTTTCAGATTTTGGAAAACTTTCCTTTGCTAATTTTTATGACTTGAATGAAGATGGCATTTATCAATCTAACGAACCGCTTATCCCAGATGCGAGAATATATGTTCCGACACTTGGTTATTTTATAGGCGGAACACAAGACAGAGTTAGTACAAAATTTTTTCCTTTTGGAAGTTATCAAATTCAAAGTCAAACTATTTCCAATTGGCAAAATACAACCAACTCTCCACGATATATTGATTTTGATTTTAACGCTGGCTGTGATACATTATATTTTGGATATTCACCTTCCGTTCAGGTAGCTTCTATGATAAACACCTTAGCTTCTCCCGCAGCACGGTGCAATGAATTTGTAAAATTCACTGCCGCGGCAAAAAACGCAGGAACCTCATTCATCCCAAATGGAATTCTATGGGTTGAAATTGATCCGAACGTAAATAGTTTCAATTTTATTGAAACACCTGATCACCAAGATGGAACTCATAAATTTGGTTGGAATTTTGAAAACCTACCGCCTGGCCATTCCTTTGAACAATGCATCAATATGAAAATTCCAGACCCATTAGATTTTCCAATAGGAGATAAATTAAAATTCAAAACTAATACTGAATTTGAAGGCACCAATGGTTCTCAATCCTCAACCGAATTTGTCTATGAACCCATCGTCCGCTGCTCCTACGACCCAAACGACAAACTCATAAACCCTTCACGTACAGGTGATTATGTGCTTTTTGATGAAGAATTAATCTATACCGTCCGTTTCCAAAACACAGGAAACGATGTCGCCTACGATGTCCGTATCGAAGATGAAATCGATCCAAATCTCGACCTTTCAACTTTTAGAATTTTGGGAAGTAGCCATTATGAAGTGCTGAGTACTTCCATTGAAGACAGGTTGATAACTTTCAACTTCAGGGACATTTTCCTACCCGATAGCACCGCTGACAAACAAGGCAGTAACGGCCATGTTATGTACGCCATCAAGCAACTCAATTCGCTCAATGAATTCACGCCAATCGAAAATACTGCGAGTATATTTTTCGATCTAAATCCACCCGTCATCACCAATACTACTAAAAACGAAATGGTCAGTTCCATCGAAGATTTGGATGGCGATGGCTACTTGGGCATCATTGACTGTGATGATGAAAATGCAGCCATCAATCAAGGTGCTACCGAAATTCCAAACAACAATATCGACGAAAATTGCGATGGCCTCACCCTCATTATTGATGATGACATGGACGGCTTCAACTCCGATGAAGATTGTGATGATACCAACCCAGATATCAATCCAGATGCGATGGAAATCCCAAACAATGGTATTGATGAAGATTGCGATGGCTTTGATTTGGTCTCAGGTCTGGAAGATTCTTTTAGTTCAAAAATAAAAATCTACCCCAACCCTACTTCTGGAAAAATATTTTTTGAATTTGATAATTTGAAAACGGCAATAATTACAATTTCAGACATCTCAGATCAGGTGCTTTTGGTTGAAAAATTGAATGGAAACCATTCTCTCATTTTACCAAAAGAGATTTCAGGGATGTTGTTTTTGAAAATTGAAACGGAGGAAGGGACGGCGGTGAAGCGAGTGGTTAAAATATAAATCGAATGGTGGAACGAGTTATTCCATGAGAAAGTGATAACGAATGAAATTTTCTCAATGATCTACTTTTCCCTCGTCCACCATTTTACCACAAGCCGCCCGCAATGGTGGTACGAGGCCATGTTTAATCATCTGAAAAATACTAAATAACACAATTGCGCTGTGCCCAACTCGTGCCACCATTTGCCAGAACCCGTCCCACCTTCTTAACACAGGCAGCCCTCAATGGTGGTACGAGGCTATGATTAATCATCTAAAAAATACTAAATACCGAAATTACGGTAAGCCTAACTCGTGCCACCATTTGCCAGACTTTGAGCCATCATGAAGCCAAAACACAAACCTTAACCTTTTTTAACAAAATGAATCCTTTGAGTAACGCCTGAAATATTACATTTGCGTCACCACCACGAGTAATTCACATATTTCACATCCAAAGACGAGTTGGTTTTTTATTTTTGACACCAATTCATTTTAATACTTAGGGCCATTTCTAATTGATTTGTCTTTCCATAAAATGAATAAAATTAAAAAACGGACTTATGAATTTCACGAAAGCACTTTCCTTTCTATTTCTACTTTTTTTATCTGCTAATTTAGTTGGTCAATCTCCTACCCTTTCGGGAAAAGTGACTGATGGCGTCACTGGCGAACCTTTAATCGGAGCAACGGTACAAATTGGTGATACTGGTACGACCACCGATTTTGATGGTAATTATACATTGACGCTTGCAGCTGGCGAGCAAACCATTGAAGCGAGTTACATTGGTTACGAATCTGTTTCCAAAGTTATTACAGCAGCAGGAGCGCAAGAACTCAATTTTGAGTTAGGAGAAGAGGCTACCCTACTCCAAACAGCTACAGTAACTTCTGGGAAATTTGAAAAGCCATTAAGCGAGGTGACTGTTTCTTTGGAAGTCGTAAAAGCGCAACTTTTGGAAAATACAAATTCTACTTCTGTAGATGATGTTTTGAAAAAAGTACCAGGGGTGCAGATCATTGATGGTCAGGCAAATATCAGAGGTGGTTCTGGTTTTTCGTACGGGGCAGGAAGTCGTGTTTTGCTTTTGGTAGATGATATTCCAATTTTGCAGGCTGACGCAGGCACGCCAAATTGGGATGATATTCCAGTTGAAAATGTCGAGCAAATCGAAGTAATTAAAGGAGCGGCTTCGTCATTGTACGGCTCATCGGCCTTGAATGGCGTCATCAATGTGCGAACAGGTTACGCCAAATCTACTCCAGAAACGAAGGTGTCCACTTTTTATAAAACATTCAGTGAACCAGCAGATGCAGCTCAAACTTGGGATGGCTACAATGCAAACGAATATGGTTTTAGTGCTTTGCACAAACAAAAATTCAATAAACTTGATTTGGTCGCAAGTGGTTATTATCTCGACAGAGATAGTTACAACAAAACCACTTATGCCAAATATGGTAGAGGTAATTTAAAACTCAGATATCGCTTCACAGACAAACTTTCGGCAGGAGTCAATACAAATTTCAACTCCCGTGATGCGAGTGATTTTTTCTATTGGAAAAGTTTGGACAGTCTGTTTGTAAATGCGCCTAATACGATTTCTGTTGGAAAGAAAATTCGTTATAATATTGACCCCTTCATCACCTATTTTGATGAATCAGGAAGTCGTCATAAACTGATGGGTAGATACCTAAACATCAATAACAAAAACAATAATAATCAAGCAAATGCTTCTAAACTATGGTATTCAGAATATCAATTTAATCGCAAATGGGATAATGATTGGGTGACCACAGCGGGTTTAGTTTATACCGCAAATTTTGTGAATGCCGAACTATACGGTGACACTACTTTCAGGACTCGAAATTTGGCAGCATACGCGCAACTTGAAAAGAAATTTTTTGATAAATTAAATGTGTCTGCTGGTTTTAGATTTGAAGATAATAAATTGACCACACCTGAAAAATTCTGTCGTTTAAATGGACTGGGTCAGGAAATTTGCGATACAATTCCTGGAGGACAAATTGCAGAATCGCGTCCAGTTTTCCGTTTGGGTATGAATTATCAAGCAGCGCAACAAACTTTTCTCAGAGCATCTTGGGGACAAGGATATCGATTCCCAACCATTGCAGAAAGTTTTATTGTTACCACTTTCGGCCCTGTTCCGATAAGTCCAAATCCAACTTTAACCTCTGAAACTGGTTGGTCAACTGAAGTCGGAATTAAGCATGGATTTAGAGCTGACAAATTTCAAGGATATTTCGATTTGGCTGCTTTTTGGTCGGAGTATCAAGACATGATCGAATTCAACCTAGTAGATTTTTTCAGTACTGGATTCCAATCATTGAATGTAGGAGATACTAAAATCCAAGGCTTAGAGGCCACCGTGGCAGGGAAAGGAAGTCTATTTGGTTTACCCACAAATGTTTTGGCTGGCTATACTTATCTCGATCCTAAGTTTAAAGAATTTGATACCACTCCAGTGGAAGCAGGCGGTGTAGGTACAGAAGCTCAAAGAAATGCAAAAGGCTCTTCTTCAGACCAGAATATTCTAAAATATCGTTCAAAACATAGTGGAAAAGTAGATATTGAATCAACCTATAAGAATTTTTCAATCGGATTGGCAGGAATTTACACCAGTCAAATTGTCGCAGTCGATGACGTATTTCAAGGCTTTATCGGTGGATTACGTGAATTTAGAGCAGCAAATATGAATGGAAACTTTATTCCAAGTGCACGTATTTCTTACAAATTTTTGAAAGAAAAAGCCAAATTCTCTTTAGTCGCTAATAACCTTACAAATAAAATGTATTCTATTCGTCCTGGAATAATGGAGGCACCGAGGTCGATTACCGGGAGGTTGGATTATTCGTTTTAATTCTTTTTTGTCTGAATCAGGATTCACAGGATTATTGGATTCGCAGGATTTTGATAGTGGGAAATATATTAAATCCACAGTCCTTGATTGATTAAAATTTCTATTACAGATTTGTAATTAGACAAATGCTTCCTAACTCAATCTCGAAAATTCTGCGAATTCTACAAATACTGATTCAAAAAAATGCCAAGAGCGAGAAAAATCTCAAACTCTTGGCATTTTCTTTTTATTGAAAATTGAACAACCGGCAACTGGAAGCTGGCAACCAGTTCTACCAATTCTTAGCAAAAGCTTCATTGAAAACATCCTGGACCAAATACTCAGTCACCTCTTCTATCAAATCATCTTTTACTGTATTAAAAACCTGATCACTCGGAAACTGGACAAATCTACTGAAGGTCTTTTTCCAATTTTTATCATCATCATTGAGGTCTTCGTATTCAACTCTAAGGTTAATCGTTAGCTGATTGAAAGCAGTCGTCGCACCTCTTTGTTGCGCCTCAGAAGAGATTCGATAACCAGTTATCGTTCCTGTGAAAATGATGTCGGGTTTACTTTTGTTCCAATCAAGACGAGAGGAATTTCGTATTCTATCCTTGAGTGCTTCGGTCAAATCAAGCGCAAGCGTTGGCTCAAGCAAGTCTGCGGTATTCTCAAATGTTTCGACATTAAATGTATCAATACTTGGGTCAATACTGATTCCACTCAATGAAATAGAGCATCGCCATGAGGTCAAAACCAATAATAACAAAACGGATAACCAACCAATTCTTCTCATAATTTAATCATTTAATCATTTCACAAATCTGTACTTCGAGCGAAGCCGAGAAGCACGAGCATGAAAATCTGTTCTCCGATTTTGTGCTT
>CALHBQ010000596.1 GCA_937930815.1 uncultured Saprospiraceae bacterium
GGTATCATGAATTTGAAACCACGGTAAAGCGACCGTCACCCATGCCCAAACAATAGCGACCAAAAATATTTTTATAAAACTAAAATCACGCAATCGTCTGTCTTTCCCGAAAAGGGGAATCACATAACCCAATGATAATAAGGAAGGAGCAATCACGATGAGTTTCATATTGGTCGGCAACTGAAAAAAGAAATAAGCCGCTCCTACTCCACCCAAAAATGCATAAGCAAATATGTGCAACCTAAATTTTTGAATCACTAAATATCTGCCTTTGTTTGTGAATTTTTGCACTCGTTGAAGCCCAACAATTCGATGAGCCGCATAGAGAAAAAGCGTTGAACTAAAAACAAAAGCTGCCAATTCTCCAAATTGAATATTATCCGTCAATATCCACTCTGTTTGCCAAAACAAAGCGAGCGCGCAGAGCGCTATCCAAAAGTTGCCGTAGAAAAGCAATTCAATGAATCCGAAGAATATTTTAGAGAGGAAATTCATTTGAGGGACGTGAGATATTAGATTTGAGTTAGTAGAGTTATGGTTTGAACCAATTTTGGATTAGTAAAGTTACTGAGATTGGTTGATAGTTGATGTTTTGGAAATATTAAATCAAGGGAAAACATGCTATATATAGAACAAAGTTGAATTCAAGGGTTACTTGTCCTCCTTTGGAGGAGGTGGCCGATAGGTCGGAGGTGGAATTATCCAGGAACTTGCAGGCGGTCCACCCCCGTCCGCCGCGGCGGACACCCCTCCAAAGGGGGATATCAAATCCGTGTTTCAAATTTTGCTTAGTAATTGCTTTCAAAAGTTAATAAAATTAAAAACATTGATTTAAATGTTTCAACATTAGATGTATATACATACATTTGCATTATGAAAATCGAAGATGCCATAAAGCAGGCGCAATTCAAAAGCGAATATCAGAAGGCAAGCATCAATTTGATGTTTACGGTTTCGTGGATGACTTCGAGTATTGGTCAGGCACTCAAACCATTTGGGATATCTAATCAACAGTTCAATATTTTAAGGATTTTGAGAGGAAGCCACCCTAAGACTCAAAGTGTAAAGGAGTTGACCGCTAAAATGTTGGATCGGTCTTCAAATGCTTCGAGATTGGTTGATAAGTTGCTCGATAAGAAGTTAGTAGAAAGATCTGTTTGTCCGTCCGATAGAAGGAAAGTAGAGATTTTAATTACTGATTTGGGGTTGAAACTGACGGAGGAAGCATCACAAGAAATTGAAAAAATCACGGAATCTATTTTTTCAAAAATCAGTAAAAACGAGGCGAAAGAATTGAACAGATTATTGGATTCGCTGAGAGGTTAAAACGTTAGCTTCTTTGAATTTGAAATACTATTTTTATTTGGACTTTTTTTAAACTAATAGATGTAGATACATTTATTGTAAAAACATTTGATTAAGGAATTAATAATGTAGACTTTGCCTTCATTATAAAATTTTAAACAAATAAATATTATGAAAAGTCCAAAGATTGCAGGAACATCTCCTATTAAAGTAGAATTGGAAAAAGGGAAAAGATACGCTTGGTGTACTTGCGGAGAATCGACCAATCAACCTTTTTGCGATGGAAAACACAAACCTGCAGGCGAATATTCACCATTAGTTTTTGTAGCTGAAGAAACCAAAACGGTTCATTTATGCACCTGCAAACAAACTAAGAATCCAGGTTTCTGCGACGGCGCTCATAAAAGTCTTTAAAAACGGACACTAAATTATTTCGTGTTCGTTTAAATAGTCTTTAATCTGAAATAGATTGTAGAGCAATCAATGCTTATTTTTTCGGTAATTGAGGCAAAAAATTTAAGAATAGCCTTAGCTATCGTTCAATTTTTTAACGCGTGTCCCGATTTCACATCGGGGAAAAGTAGCGGAAAAAGAAGTATTTGAATTGCACACAATTTTTTTTAGAATAAAGACTAATTATAAATCAATCATTTAAAAATCATTCGAACATGAAAAATTTATTCATTGCATTATCTGCATTAGCAATTTTTGCTTTTACGAACCCAGTACACGTAACAACCAAAGTAGTTGATACAGAAGCAAGTACCATCACTTGGAAAGGATACAAAGTGACTGGTTCTCACGAAGGAACTGTAAAAGTAAAGGAAGGCGTTTTGAAATTAGACCACGGAACATTGGTTGGCGGAAGTTTCTCAATTGATATGACTTCTTTGGTTTGTACAGATTTAGAAGCAGGTCAAGGCGCAGAGAAACTTGTAGGTCATTTGGCTTCTCCTGATTTTTTCAACACAGCAGAACATACAACTGTTAAGTTTGAAATCACAAAAGCAGTTGCTTACGCTGACAATGATTACAAAGTAGTTGGAAACCTAACTATCAAGGAAATCACAAAAGAAATCAAATTCAGAGCAAACGTGGCAGATGGAAAAGCTACTGCAAAAATCACGATCGACCGTACTGACTTCAATGTAAACTACGGTTCAGGAAGTATTTTTGATGGATTGGCTGACAAGACTATCTATGACGAGTTTGATTTGGATGTTACTTTGGTAACAAAATAAGAACTTTAAAGCAACAAAATATAAAGGCAAAGACGCGTCGCGTCTTTGCCTTTTTTAGTTTTTGGAACCTTTTGATTATTGTTTCAGTGCGTGTCTTCCTTGATAAGCGCCATACAAACACCAAACTCCAAAGAGTCCCCAAAATGCGAGATAAGCCATTCCTGGGATTGCAAAGCCGAATAATGATCCTTGCGCAGGCATCGGACTGATAGATGCAAAACGATAGGCATTCCAAAAACAATAAAGACCTAAAGCTACATTGATTAAAACTCTTACCATTTATGTTATTTTGATTTAGAAAAAGCCAAAGTTATTAAAGTTGATTTAAATATTGGTTTTAAAACTGTGTTTCTACTTTTGTAAAATGAAAGTTTCTGAACCACCAATTATCGTTCGCCAACAGTTTAATCAACCTGCCAAAGTTGTTTGGAAAGCTATCACAGATATCAATCAAATGCAAAAATGGTTTTTTGATAATATCCTTGATTTCAAACCAGAGGTTGGTTTTAAAACCAGTTTTGCCGTTTCCAATGAAGGTAGAACTTTCACGCACCTTTGGGAAGTGACAGAAGTCATCCCTTTAAAAAAAATAAAATACAACTGGAAATACGCTGAATACTCAGGAGATTCATTTGTCATTTTTGAATTGGAAGACCATGGCGAGCAAACCACTCTAACCTTAACGACTGAAATAACTGAGGACTTTCCTAATGATATTCCAGAGTTCAAAAGAGAAAGTTGCATAGGAGGTTGGAACTATTTTATTGGTGAAAGTTTGAATAACTTCCTAAAAGGTTCTAAAACAAATGGGTAATTTGATTTCACAAAATCTAAATTCCATAAAATCAAAGGGCAAATCACCGCCGAAACCACATCACAAATAAAATGGCACCTTAAGTATAAATTACATGAAATTTCACCTAAAATATCAATTTGCCAAGTCACAAAATAATCAAATTTTGTTATAATATTATGTGACTTATACAAACTTCCTACAATAGCTTCTAAGTCTATATTTGTATAAATTTGTTTTATAGTTTTCAACTTACAATATTTAATTCCCTCCTATCGCTTTTTATCAGAAAGCAAAAAAAAATATCTTGACTTTATCCCTCAAGAAATTTTACTAAAGGTACATTCCTAAATTATAGAATTCAATTTTCATTGAGCGTTTTCAATGAATGGCTTGTACCGCACAGCCCTTCCAAATAACAGACTTGAACTTAAAATTTGACAGACTTACTTTTTTACCAAAACTATCAGTTAGCAATGAAACAATTTTTACTAATTACTATTTCCCTATTAGCATTTTCAACTTTTTCAACAGGTCAAACTATCTACGTAAAAATAGATGGAAATGGAAATGGAGAAAGTTGGGATACAGCGACAGGCAGCCTTAGCAGAGCATTAAAAGTTGCTACACCTGGAACAGAAATCTGGGTCGCAAGTGGCACTTACTTTCCTTCTTTATGTAAACATTGCACAAAAGCTGATAGAGCAACGTCCTTCAAAATACCTAGCGGTGTGAAAGTTTATGGTGGCTTCTCAGGTCACGAAACTTCAACCCGCAACAGAAATCCTAAAAGATACACTACCATGTTGAGTGGTCAAATTGGCTCTGATGAAACTTCAGATAACAGTCAAACAATTGTATTATTTGAAAATGTATCTGCAGAAACTTTGCTTGATGGATTTACCATCCATGGAGGATTAGCAGACAATAAAGAAGGTGGAGATGGTCATGCTTCCAGATCTGGTGCTGGCATCTACAATATTGCCAACGAAGAGGGTGAAAAATCAATTCCTTCTATCAAAAACTGTTTGATTTACGAAAACAATGCAGCAGAAGGTGGAGCAATTTTCAGTTTTAGTGACGGAGGAAGTGCAGCTGTCAATGTGGTCAACTGCGTTTTTCTAAAAAATAAATCTGAGAATGCAGGTGGCGCCGTGATGGACAATGCTCAAAACGGAAAAACAAGTTCACATTTCGAATATTGTACTTTCGTAAACAACCATTCTAAATTTGGTGGCGCTTACTTTGGTTCAAATGCAACAATGAGTAAGGAGATATTTACCCACTGTAAATTCATCAGTAATATTTCAGATTATGGAGCTGCTGGTTTTCTTTCTTCAGAAGAAGAAAAGACAAACAAATTTTTCAGCAAATCATGTTCCTTTGATAATAACCACTCCAAAGACGGAAAGAAATTTTATGTACAACAGAAGAACAATCTCAATGAATCGATACAAGAATTAATGAAGTCTGAAGGGACTTCTCTATAAGAAATTGTTTCTTGAATAGTTTAGTAATTAATTTTCAACATCGCCTGTCTCCCCCCGACAGGCGATTTTTTATTTTCTGACTAAAATCTATAAATGTAGATAAACTGGGAAAGACGCTACTCATCGTTTTTTACGTGCAACAGTGCTTTGCTGATGTTGACTTCGGCTTCGCTCAGTCAACGCATTGACTTAGTTCAGTCAAGGCATTGGGAGTAAAACCTTATCTTGAATTAGTTGTTGTTCTCGCCTTTCTCTACTGCTCCATTCATCAAGTAAGATTTCAGAAACTCATCCAAGTCACCATCAAGCACCTTATCTGGGTTATGAACTTTATAACCTGTACGGAGGTCTTTCACCCAACGGTCATCCAAGACATAACTTCTGATTTGACTCCCCCACTCGTTCTTCATTTTGCCATCTTCAACTTTTTGCTTTTCGGCACGTTTCTCTTCCAAAGCACGAGCGTAAAGCCTTGATTTCAAGCCTTTTAGAGCTGTTTCTCGATTTAAATGTTGCGAACGTTCAGCTTGACATTCTACGGCAATTCCTGATGG
>CALHBQ010000597.1 GCA_937930815.1 uncultured Saprospiraceae bacterium
AAATGTATATAAATCGTTTGACGAGAATGAGGTATTGAAAGACATTTCGATCACCTTTGAAGCTGGTAAGACCAATCTTATCATTGGGCGAAGTGGTGCTGGCAAAACGGTTTTTCTAAAACTTCTGGTTGGTTTGATGCAACCGACTAAAGGTAAAATTTGGTATAGCGATGTAGATTTTACCAGTTTAGGAAAAAAAGAAGTTCGTCAATTTAGAATGGATGTTGGAATGCTTTTTCAAGGCTCTGCATTATTCGACTCATTGACGACGGAAGAAAATATTCGCTTCCCGTTGGACATGTTTACGAACATGACTTCCAAAGAAAAACGGCAGCAGGTTGATAAAGTATTGGAAAGAGTAAACCTCGAAGGAAGCAATGACAAATACCCGTCAGAAATTTCGGGAGGAATGCAAAAACGGGTAGGAATTGCCCGCTCAATAGTTCTAAATCCCAAGTATCTTTTTTGTGATGAACCCAACTCTGGGCTTGATCCAAAGACAGCACTGCTGATTGACGAATTGATTAAAGACATCACATACGAAAATAACATCACCACCGTTATCAATACACATGATATGAATTCTGTGATGGGTATCGGTGATAATATTGCACTGTTGTACATGGGACAATTGGTTTGGACAGGCAATAAAAGCGAAGTGATGGGGAGTGATAATGAGCTTCTTCAAAGTTTTATTTTTGCGTCTCCGTTTCTTCAAAGATTACGCGATGCAGCACTGAATAAAGGATAGAGTTCTTATATTGTATTAAGTATTGCTCAAACATGAGTCATCCCGAATTTTCAGGCATAAAGGGGCGTTAGCCCCGAAACCGTTTGTAGAAATATGATTAAACCAAACTTTTAACGGTGCCGGAGCTACGCTCCTAAATTGGTTATATTTAATGTTTTTCTACAAACCGAGCCGCCACTACGTGGCTTATTAACCAAAAATCAGGATGACTCATGTTTGAGTGTTTCTAATAAACTACTCTTTTTTTGATGGATATTTATACCAGAAAATCTTGGTGGAAATGGTGGTTGGCCTTGTTTGGCATCATCATTATTGGGATTTCTGCGTATTTCACGCTTTACCTCACTCAAAAACTCTCAGAAGAAGAACGTAATAAAGTCGCTCAATGGGCACTCGCTCAAGAGAAAATCAATACCATTCCTTTAGATTCCGAAGAAGATATGACCCTTTATTTGGAGATCATGCAATCGAATACCACGATTCCAGTGATTCTCGAAAGTCAAATGGGGGATATTAATGGCGCCATCAATTTTGACGGTTATGATGAAGATTTAGATTATTTAGCCAAAGAATTGGAAGCCATCAAAAAATCGGGTCAAAAACCAATCGAAGGAGCAGAGGGAGTCAGTATTTATTTTAAAAAATCGAAACTGCTCCAGTTATTAGAGATTTTTCCTTTCATACAACTGCTCTTTATTTCCTTTTTTATCGGTTTAGGATATTTGTTCTTTTCTGCTTCTCGGCGGTCTGAGCAAGATCAGGTTTGGGTAGGAATGGCCAAAGAAACGGCTCATCAGTTAGGAACTCCAATCATGGGTATCGTCGGTTGGATTGATTATTTAAAAGAACTGAATCCAGAAGATGAGGAAACAAACGAAATCGTCACCGAACTAAGAAATGACGTAAAACGCCTCGAACTCATCGCCGATCGTTTTTCTAAAATCGGTTCTGATCCAGAGTTGGTGCCCTCCAATATTTATGATGAATTAGAAGCCATTCGCACATATATGCAGCGACGTGCGCCGCGCAAAATGGCTTTTGAATTTCCAGATCCAAATGAGGAACCAATCATGGTTGCTGTCAATTCTCATCTTTTACAATGGGTTTTTGAAAATATAATTCGAAATTCAATTGACGCAACGGAGACGGGCATCGGAACCATTTCTGCCAAAGTAAATGTAGTTGGAAATAAAGTGGAAGTACTACTCAGTGACACTGGAAGTGGAATACCTCCTTCCAAACTGAAAACCGTTTTTGAACCAGGTTTTTCCACCAAAAAAAGAGGTTGGGGACTCGGTCTCTCACTTGCCAAACGAATTATTGACGAATACCACAGTGGTAAAATTTTCGTCAAAGAATCTGAAGTAGGGAAGGGAACTACTTTTAGTATTCAGTTGAAAAAGGAGTAAGAATGCTAAAAATTTAACTATTGTTAAAGCCCGAAATTTTCAAACCTTAAAAATTGTTAAGGCTTTAAAATTATAATAAACCTCCTCTCAATCCGGACTTTCCGCTCCATGATGCAATAGATTTGTTGAAACCATTTCTAAATCAAAATTGTATCGTTATGAAAAACAATTCCTTCTTTACCTTTCTTTTTTTCTTCGTTTTTATGTTCATCGGAACTACTTCAAATGCTCAATTGAATGTCAAAGTATATGAAGATCCTTTCAAAGGAATAAAGACCGCGTTCTCCTGTATCTCTGTACCTGCCAAATCGAAAACTTGGCAGTTGGGTAGTTTTGATAATACTTTTACGACCAATTTTTTATTTTATAAAAAAATCGAAAATGGCGTATCTGAAATCGAAATGCGTGTCCACATCACTACCGGCGTTTTAGAAAAAGTAGAAAAAGAAATTTACTTAGAAACAGTTGCTGGAATCAGAAAACTAACCTCTGTGAAATCAGAAGACGCATTTTTCAGGCAGGAAGAGGTGACAACACAATCCAACGGTGATTGTGAGCCATCAACCAATCAATATTTATATTACACCGAAAAAAAATTGGAGTACACTTATCTGCTCTCTAAAGAGATTCAAGAGGAGATGCTGGATTCGAAATTCATCTTTTTTAGAATTTATGTAGATGATATTCCATTCAATTTGGATTTTACTTTATCAGAAGTTCGAGAATTGAAAAATTTGATCATTGTTGAATAATCACTTATTCTTAAACTGATCATACAAAGCCATTCCTCTCGAATAAAAATGCTTCACCGTTGCAGGAGAAAGCAATCTATCGTTTTTATAAAAAACCATGAAGTAGCCAATTCCTTCCAAAGTCCAATTTTGTTCGACGGTAAAAAAGTGTAGGATTTCTTTATTCATCAAACTGCGGAGGCGAGCTTCATCATCACTTTGGAGGAGGTATTGTTCCGAAAATTTTTCATGTTCGATGAAATCAATATCATCTTGCAGCCCGAGATATTGACCTATTTTATGGAAAAACGTTTCAGGTTTCATTAAAAACTCAGGAAGGCCCAGAAATTTCGAATTCATAAAAAAGACCGTTTGCAGATATCGTTTTTTGGACTTGCCGCTTCCACGTGTGTAGGCATAATCAAAAATATAAATCTGCTCTTCCATAAACGCATCTTTCCACTCCAAAAGGTTGAAAATGGTCTTTTGCTTTCCTGAACGAAAAAGTTCAAAATCCATAAGTTTACTCATTAACCCCCACTCATCTTGTACATGGTAGGTCATTTTCATCCATTTCGAAACATCTTCCATGGCAGCAGAACGAGCGGTGTAATTGATAGGCATAAGTGGTCTGTTTTTTTGTCAAAAGTATAGTTCTAATTTCTTTTTATAGATGGTTTTCAAAAATAATTGAAATTTTAGAATTAGGAAAACTATTTTTGCACTACAATCAATGCTATAACCAGCCCTTTTCTATGAAGAAACTGCTTTTTTTATTTGTGTTAG
>CALHBQ010000598.1 GCA_937930815.1 uncultured Saprospiraceae bacterium
GTATCGTATATTTTGATTTCTTCAATCAATAAATCTGTTTTAATATTTACGACACCAGTCGTTGGATTTGGGTAAACAATAATTTCATTATTCGAAAAATTGGTATTTGTGGAAGAAACCAATTCAGAGCAATCAATCTCGGCTGGCAAATAAGTACACTCCCCCAAGGGTTGTATTTTGATGACCAATGGATTGCTAATCAAGCTATTTTCTAATAAAAAAGAACCACCGGTAGTCGTTGCAATAGAATCTCGATTTGAATAGATCACGTAATGTTCAACACCTGATAGTCTTTGCCATTTTATCAATAAACCCTCATTGGTTGGCGTGCATTCTACCATTGGAGATGGAAAAATACTTCCAGGCGTTAAAACTAATTGGATGATGCTGTCACATCCGTTTTTCCTAGTTCCAGCAATTATTCTTTGTCCATTTGGTTCAGCATAACAACTATCTCCAACATAAAAACAACCATCTAAACATACCAAACCAGAGATTGAATTTATAAAATTATTATTGATATCTACCTCCTGCTCATATCGAAAACCGCATCGATCTTTTGGCGTAACCGATATTTTAGCCCTGCCACCTCTATTTATTTGAGCTACACAAAAAGTATCATTGAGTTCTCCTCCAGCTGTTTTGTAAAAAAAATCGCCAGGTAAATTCCAATCCAATCCAACGGAATCATTTTTCCAACCTACGTCGATTCGAACTTCTTCAAATAGGCATAAAGTGTCGGAATCCAAGGTAAAAGATTCAATAGAAAGTGATGCTCCATCTCCAACATAAAGCGTACTGACAAAATCATTTTCATCGCATGGACTCGATACATTCAATGAAATATTCTTTGGCCCGCTTGTTTTAAAATAGAGGCAAATATCTTCTTCTTCAATGCCACCACTTATAATCGAATCTACTGCCGGAACATTCCATTGGTAAGTTTCGAAAGCAAAATCACGCCTTCGGTAAAAACAGACTTCTGCCCCAATACAATAATTCGAATTTGAAGGAATTACGTAAATATCTTCGGAACCCTCCCCTGCTGTCAAGCTTGGAGAAATACTAAATTCACATTCATCCCCATCTATACCGTCGATCATAATGTAAAATAATTCGCGAGCAGGAAACGATTTTACTAATACACGAAACGTCCCATCTTTTATAGAGATACAATCTCCTACTTGTTTCAATTTTTTGTCAAAAACTGCCACTTCAACTCCGTTTCCTAAACTACATTCATTTGCTACAAAACCCAAAGCAGAAAAGCCCTCCCCTCGACTATAAAAAGAATACCAAACACTATTCTCCACGTCCCCACAGACAAAATCATAGCTAATCGTATCATCAGGGGTGTACCCAATATTGTTACCAATTAAAGTAGCACTACAAAGCGTACACCCTGGCGGATAATCTCCATATTGATTGGTCAATGGTAAAGAATCACATAGTATCTGACCAAATACAACTTGAAAATTCAGCACCAAGAAACACCAAATTAATATTCGCATTTTTATTGTTTTAATTAATCAATATTCGCTTCACTCCCACCCCTACATTCGTTTTTATTTTTAAAAAGTATATACCTCGCGATCGGATTTTCAAATCAAAGGAAGTTGAGTTTTCTTTTTGTAAAAAACGACCAGCAGCATTGTAGATTTCTATTTCTTCTATTTGTAAATCGGTTTTGATATTAAGATTGCCTGTGGTTGGATTTGGGTAAACGGTGATTTTATTTACCAAAGTATTGAAACTTGCTTGAGAAACTACACCAGAACATTCTATCTCCGCAGGTAAATAGGTGCACTCCCCAATCGGTTGCACTTTAACCACAAAAGGCGTAGTGCCAATCATTCCATTTTCTATAAAATAAGTTCCACCTATCACCGTGGCTATTGAATCTCGATTTGCAAATACGACGTAATGTTCTGCCCCCGAAACCCTTTCCCACTCTATCAATATACCATCGTTTGTTTGATTGCATTCTATTTTGGGAGAGGGTAAAACATCGACACTCATAAGTGATAGTAGAATAAAACTATCACAACCAATAGCATTTCCTCCCACATGAGCAAGTTGAGATATTCCTCCTACAAAAGCATAACAACTATCTCCCAGAGGATAGCATCCTTCATTACATACGAGTCCTTGTCTAAATATTGTTGAATTTTCACTAATCGAAGCAGTGTAAAGGTTTTGAATACCACATCGATCATCTGGAGAAACGACAAGATTGAGTTCATTGCCTCGGTTAATTGTTCCGCGATAAAAAGTATCGGTAGGAAGTCCACCTGCTGTTTTGGTAATTCCGCTTCCCAAAACGAACCACTTCAATGGGATGGAATCATTATTCCAAACGACATCAAATTGGACTTCCTCTCCAACGCAATATAAATCTGAACTTGACGTAAATGATTCTATGTTTAACGATTGTCCATCATCAACAATAACGCGCTCTGAATACTCCAAATTGGTACAGGGACTGTTAACTTTCAAATTAATAAACTTTGTTCCTGGAGTTTGAAATACAGACAAACTTCTTCTTCATTGACGCCTCCACTTACTAACGAATCTTCAATAGGGATTTCCCATTCATATGCTTCAAGTGCAAAATCTCGGTCTCGAATAAAACATACTTCTGCTCCCAAACAAAAGTTTTTCTTTATGGTATTTAACCTAATGGCATTGACTGAAACAGAAGTATTTAAATTATTAAACAATCCATATACACATTCATCGCCATCGATTCCATCTATCATAATATGAAATAATTTTCTGGCAGGAAGTACCACATCTAATCTGCCATCCGAATGATTACCGATAGAAATACAGTCGGAGACTCGATTTAGATTTTCATCAAAAATAGCGAGTTCAACGCCTTTGTCAAGGTTACATTGCGAAACAAATACAGAAACTAACACTCCTCCTTCATCTCGGCTATAAAAGGAATACCAAACACTATTTTCAACTTTGCCACAAGGAAAATCATAGCGAATCGTATCATCTGGAGTGTAGCCAATATTATTTCCTCCCAAAAAAGGAACACACATGAAACATCCCGGTGGGTAATCCCCCAATAGATCAGTAGTTTGAGATTCATCGCAAATTACTTGACCCAATAGTGAATGTAAATTAAGTACTAAAAAACATAAAATTACATATCGCATAGCTTCATATTTAGTTGACTAAAATACGTTTCACTCCTACCCCTCTATTCGTTTTTATTTTTAAAAAATAAATGCCTGTATCTCGATTTTTCAAATCAAAAGAAGTTGAGTTTTCTTTTTGCAAAAAGCGACCTGCGGCATTGTAGATTTCTATTTCTTCTATTTTCAAATCGGTTTTGATATTTATTTTTCCAGATGTTGGATTTGGGAATATTTTTAATTTTTCAATTAGAAAATTTTGATTCGTTGAGGAAGTAGCACTTCCACAACTTATCTCCGCGGGGAGATAAGTACAGCTACCGATTGGCTGTATCTTGATATTGACTATAGTGCCA
This sequence comes from uncultured Saprospiraceae bacterium, assembly GCA_937930815.1. Lineage (GTDB taxonomy): Bacteria > Bacteroidota > Bacteroidia > Chitinophagales > Saprospiraceae > JAGQWW01. The sequence continues at coordinate 3,503 of CALHBQ010000598.1, forward strand.
AATGGAATATTTTCTACAAAATAAGAATCACCTAAAACCGTCGCAACAGAGTCTCGGTTTACAAAAACAACATAAGCATCTGCACCTGATTGACGATTCCATTCTACCATAATTCCACTTGAAATGGATTCGCAGGTTATGGCTGGAGAGTCAAAAATACTGCGCTTATCTAAAAATAATCGAACAATACTATCACATCCTAAAGAGGTGCCATTTTCAAATACAACGGTATGTGTTCCGCCTTCAAAATAACAACTATCATTTATTTGGAAACACTCGCCTTCACATAATCCAGCAACAAAAACACTAATACCATTAGAGGCTTGAACTACATTGTGAACAATACAACTATCGCATCCAATACCGACGGTATAACAAGTATCAATAGGTAAAGAATCGCCAGGACATTGAAAATAAGTGAGCCTGGTTGTGGGAATTTCAAAAGAAGTAAAATTCGAAAAAATAGCATTGCCTATTCGACATCCATTTGCAGGAGCAACCGTAACATCACCAAAACCCCAGTCCTTTACAAATGCACAAAAGAAGGTGTCATTGGGGCCACCTCCACTTATAGGATCGAGTAAATCGGAAGTGTAATGCCATTGATAATGTGTTGCAAAATCTACTGGAGCAAATGAATAGCAAATTTCAAATCCTTTACAAACCTGCTCCAAAGGAGGGTCTTGAAGCAGTTCCAAAATCGGCTTGGGTGTTTTAAAACTACAACCAAAACAACTCAATCTAAAGTTACAATGGTCACCATCAACTCCATCGATCATCAAACGATACAAACTTCCTGGCTCAAGGTTTTCTGCAAAAATATTTAAGGAATCTGTTTGTGTAACGGCAGAAACACAATTACCAATCAAGTTCAAATCTTTATCATAAAGGGCGGCTTCAATTCCTTTGCCTTGCTCACAGCCTGAGGAAGTTAAATCAAAATTCACTTGTCCATTTTCGTTGACCAAAAAGGATATCCACTGACTATTTTCAATGGTTCCACAATTAAAATCATACACCTCATTGTCAGCTGAAAATCCGATCGTACTGCCCGAATATACGGAATTGCATAAAGTACAGCCAGGAGGTTCATCTCCTGGAAAGTCTCCTCCGCTACCGGTCAAACATGGATTTTGAGCAGTAACATTCACCAAAAACATAAGCTGAAAAAGTAAAAGTATAACCTTCATAAACCTTATTTTTTTGTGATAATTTTGTTGACTTCGGCTACGCTCAGCCAACGCATTTGTGGAATAATTACAATTTATCTAATTAACCAAAACCCGCTTCACTCCTACCCCTCTATTCGTTTTTATTTTTAAAAAGTAAATACCTGTATCTCGATTTTTCAACTCAAAAGAAAAGGTTTTTTCTTTTTGCAAAAAGCGACCAGCGGTATTGTAGATTTTTATTTCTTCTATTTGTAAATCGGTTTCAATGTTTATTTTTCCAGTGGTAGGATTTGGGTAAACGGTGATTTCATCATTTATAAAAGTAGAATTTATATTGGAAATTCCTTGGCATTTTATTTCCGCTGGTAGATAAGTGCAATTCCCTATTGGTTGTATTTTGACGTCAAATAATAAATCTGTAGGAACATCTTCAATCAAATAGTCATTGGCAGTCGTGCTCGCAACGGAGTCGCGATTGACAAAAATAATTGTAGAATTAACACCAGAAATTTTCTCCCATACCACAAGAACACCTTCATCAACTTGATTACAAAAAACCTCGGGCGATGGAAAAACTTCTAATGGCCTCAACCTCAAACGAACAAAGCTATCGCATCCCAAAACAGTAGGCTCAACCTGAATAGTTCTAATAGTTTGATTTGCGTAATAACAACTATCACCGACCGTGTAACAGTTTTCACTACAAATATCGGCAGAGATAAATTCAGAAAGTGATCTTCCAGTAGTTAAGTTTAGCTCTGTTTGCAGTCCGCATTGATCCAATGGAGCAACAGAGACTGTTACATCGCCTGTATTTAGGATTTTTCCTTCATAAAAATTACTGGACAGAAAACCTCCGTTCAATCTTTGAAAATGAGAGGTCGGCACTTTCCAATCCAAAAGAATGGAGTCATTATCCCACCCAGCTTCAAATCGGACTACCTTTTCAAGACATAATTGATCATAAACTGCGACAAAAGAATCGACCACAAATGTTGGACGATCTTTTATAAAAATTGAATCGGAATAACTTTCCGTAAAACATGGATGCGTAACATTTAATGAAATATTTTTTGTGCCTGGCGTTTTGAAATAAAGGCAAATTTCGTCTTCATTGATACCTCCACTTACGATAGAATCTGAGATTGGTATTTGCCACTCATGACTTTCAGAAACAAAACTCCGATCACTGGAATAACAAATGACCGCACCTAAACAGTAACTGTCCTGTGAAGGCGTTCTTACTATTTTTCTCAATAAAATTCCTTGCTGCAAATTATTGGACAAATTGAAATTGCATTCATCACCATCAATTCCATCTATCATTATGTACAATAGTTTTGGTGCTATTGAAGGAATACTAATCCTCCTACGATTAAAATTTTGAATAGAAAAGCACGAAGAAACCCGATTAAAATTTTCATCAAAAACTGCTACTTCTAATCCTTTATTTAAATTACAATCACTTACTTCAATTTCGACAAACCCTAAAGTTTGTCCGACATTATAAAATGAATACCAGACACTATTTTCAACTTCACCACAAGAAAAATCATAGCTAATCGTATCGTCTGGCGAATAGCCAATATTATTGCCATTCAAAAAATCGGAACACATCGTACAACCGGGTGGATAATCTCCGTATTTATCATTGGTAGATATGGAATCACAAAGCACCTGACCAAATACAACGCAAAAATTAACAACAAACAGACAAATAAAAATAAATCGCATAGCTCGTTTTTTTTTTAATCAACCAATACTCGCTTCACTACCACTCCGTCATTCGTTTTTATTTTTAGAAAATGGATACCCGATACTCGGTTTTTCAAATCAAAAGAAGTGGTTGTTTCCTTTTGTAAAAATCGACCACCTACATCATAAACTTCAATTGCTTCAATTTTCAAATCGGTTTCTATATTGAGTTTACCTTTGGTTGGATTGGGATAAATGGAGATTTTATTACTTAAAAAATCATTCGTCGTATTGGAGGTACTTATGATACAAGTCGTCTCACCTGGAAGATAAGTACAACTTCCTTTGGGTTGCACTTTTATATCAATTGGCACCCCTTGTGGTAGTGCATCCAGAAAAATAAAATTGTCTAAAACCGTTGTGATTGAATCTCGATTAACAAAAATATCATACTCATTCGCTCCACTGGGCGAGTTCCATTCCAGAAATAGTTGGCCAGAACGTTCCTCACATTTTAGCAATGGAGAAGGAAAGACTTCAGCAAATTTTATGTTTGCAAAAATCATCGTATCACATTGCTCAGGCGGATTAATAATGTCAATATTAAAAAATCCCTCATTGAAATAACAACTATCACTTATCTGAACACAAGCACCTTCACAAATAGTGGTATCGATAATATGCAAAATTTCATCATCGACATTCACAGGAAAGACCGCAGGCGCACCAGGATTGCATGGAGAACTTGGCACTACAATTACACTACCATTAATTTCATTTATTAAATCAAGACATAGAAAAGTATCCTGTAAACCGCCACCACTTATTTTCTGATAAGTGGAGTTATAAGTCCATGTATATTCTATCGCAAAATTGACCGAAGGAATAGAAAAACAAACTTCTGTACCAAGGCAAAATGGAGGAACTTGATCTGCTCGGATTGGTTCAGGTTCAATTAACACAGCGTTTAAACTATTGGATGTCAACAAGTTAACATCACATATATCTCCCTCAACGCCATCCACCATTAAGTAATATGGCGCATCAATGTCAAGATCACTTGCAACGATTTCTTCCAAATCAGTAAAAGATTTACAGGAAGAGACTAATTCAAAATTTTCGTCATAAATCGCTGCCTCTATACCATTTTCATTTTGACAACTACTGGTACTTAATAAGACTTTTACTATTCCGTTTAGATCTGGCTTAAGTATAAACCACTGACTGTTTTCGATTTCTCCACAAGGAAAATCAAAGCTGAATGATTCGCCAGTTTTTTCAGTAGTAGAAAAAGCAAGAATTCCAGTACACAAAGTGCAACCAGGAGGAGCATCGTTATCAAAAACACCATTTGATAAAAGAGAGCATCTTTCTTGGCCAAAACCAATAACAGATAAAAACAGAAAGGCTGTCGAAGCAAAAATTTTCATAACACATAGACTTTTGGCTAATGTACCAAAACCCTACATTTTTTCACAGCGTCCAAAAGACTAAACTTTAGTTTTCTATTGAATTGATTGGATACGAAATCCAATCAATTCAATAATTATCTATTTTTAGTTGACCAACACTCGCTTCACTCCTACTCCCTCGTCCGTTTTGATTTTCAAGAAGTAGATACCTGCTCCAAATCTTTTCAAATCAAAAATAGTATTCGTTTCTCTCTGCAAAAACGCACCAGTCGTAGAATAGACTTCGATTTCTTCAACTTGCAAATCCGTTTCTATACGAACATTGCCAGCAGTTGGGTTAGGTACGACCTGTAGTTGCGTATTGATAATATTTTGTTCAACACTACTTACTGTAAATGTACAAGTCATTTGAGTTGCCTGAAAAGTACACTCCCCCTCTGCTTGTACCCTGATATTGATAAAAGCTCCAGCCGTCAAATTATCCGCAGTATAAGTCGGATTAGTTGTAGTAGTAGCTAAACTTCCATTAATAAATATTTGATAAGAATTAGCTCCTGAAAGCGCATTCCAATCAAATCTAATACCTGTCGCTGTATTGGTACATGTAATATCTGGACCAGCTACACTTTGCAAAGCGAATACTTGCTCAATCGTAGTTCCTCCTGAAAAACATTGGTTGGCAGTTGTTACTGAAACTACATTACCACCATTTCCAGTTATTCTTGCACAAACAAATAGATCATTGGGTCCTCCTCCATCAATTATGGTACCTAAAGAAGGAACCACCCATTGATAAGAAGTTGCACCAGGTACCGGCTCTATTGTATAACATACTTCAGCTCCTACACATAATTCACCAGGTGGGTCTGCAACGATATCATCAGCGGCACCAGGTGCGTCAAACCCAGTTCCTCCTTTTTCAAGAATGAATGTGAACTCGCAAACATCACCATTCTTACCATCAATCATTATGTAATGAACTTGTCCTGGTAAAAGTCCAGAAGTAGAAATCTTTCCTGGGCCATTGCCATCAAAACATTCAATCTTATTTTTGTCTTTGTCAAAAAGACTCAATTCCAAGCCTTGATTGGATGTACAACTATTGGATAAAAAAGTCGCTTCAAATTCTCCAGAATTATCTGCAACAAAAGAAACCCACATACTATTTTCAACTGAACCGCATGCATCATTCAAATCGGTGTCGGCGGTGTAGCCTTCATTACTCCCTTGCAACAGATTGACACACATTCTACATCCCGGAAATTCATCCGTAGGTTGTACACCATTTGTTCCAGGAGTACAGACGACTTGCCCAATTAGAAAGGATGAAAAGAATAAAATTGAAAGTGTAAAGAATATTCTCATGACCAAATTTTAAAAGATTATAAATTAATAAAAAAGACATCGGGTGATGTCATGATTTTTTCTGGCCGCAATGTTATTCTATTATCCGCAAATATGCCGATTTATTCCAATAAGAAATAGTCGGTGGGAAGCTGCTCTTTATAAAATAGCTAAAAACTGGGGGCAGAACTTTCATATTAAAGGCAATACTTATACCAGTTTGATTTATACAGCTTTAAGTTGCGGGGTTGCGAATCAAATTTCAAATAAAATTGCTCGTGAGGTTCTCTGAACCATCACGAGCAATTTCATTTTGATTCTTTTTAAAATGAATCTCTTTTCGCCCAGCAAAGCGGTCTCTGCTCTCAGCTCTGAAAAGTTACAACGAATTATTTATTCCATTACGACTTCTGGCATTCGATTCTCGCGACTTTTTTTTCTGCCTCTGAAGAACATGAACAGATTTAAGAAGAGCATGATGCCCAAGTAAATAGAGAATCCTCCAACTTTAAAACTCAATATTTCAAATACACTTTGGATGGTTTTGGCATCGTAACTATAGATTTTTAGAAACCATAAAGCGAAGCCAATATTGATGAGGTAAAATCCAACTTTGAACAGATTATTGGTTGACTCTGCGATGGCTTCTTGTTGGTTAAAAATGTCGAGCATAAACACTCGTCCATTCATAAAAAGTGTTTTGGCAACAAAATGAGTCAGCAATAATGTTATCGGCAAATAAACACAGTAAGCCTTGACAATCAATAAGTTATCCATAATATTAAAGTTTAGTTTTGAAATATTTTCTTCCCAAAAAGGGCAATAAAAGTCATATTGAAATAATGCATGGTAGCCAACATCAGAACTATCAATCCAATTCGTTGAGAAACGATATTTATCATTTCCATAAAGTTCCCAATCTGTCCCCAGAAGTAGATACTCACGGCCATGTATCCCAAATTCGTCAAGTAATATCCAATCAATAAAAACTTGTTGACCAATTGCGTCATCTCAACATCATGTAGCACTTGTTGGATAAATACTTCTCCGTTTTTATAACATATCCACCCTACTCGCACTGTTATGAAAAAAGTGGCAATTAGATAAATCAGATATGCTATTAAATTGTAGGTCATCATTGGATTATTTCCTTTTGATGATACAAAGATAATAGTTATTTATTAAAGTTTCAATAATTATTGAAACTTTAATAAATAACTATTTTAGTGACACTAATTAGAGACTAAAGTCCAAACATTTAGAATTCAAATAATCTAAATTACGAAAGCATGAAAACCTGCAAAGCTTGCCAACTCGAGATACACGATAAAGCTACAAAGTGCCCTCATTGTCTAAGTTTCCAAAGTGCTTGGAACACTTGGATGGTTCTTCTTCCAATTCTACTTATTTTTCCATTGATGTTATTCATGATGAACATGATGACTTTATTCGGTGGAGCTGATTTTAAAGAACATAAAAACCAGGTGACCTACCAACTAATTTCAAAAGAACTTATAACGAATAAGAGTGGAACTAATCGGCTAAAATTAGTCGGCGAGATAGACAACAGAAGTGATATTGACTGGAGACACCCCGATTTCAAAATAACTGTAAATAATGAAAAAGGTGAATTTCATAATGTAATTTATGAAACCAGCTACAATATTAAAGCACCAGCAAAAATTAAAACAAAAACCTCAACTTTTGTTTTGGGCGGTGAACTACCTGAAGGCTACACAATGGACGTTGAGCTAATTAATATGAAACCCGATAGATAAATCCGTCGGTGATTTTGGGCGAATAACTATCTTCGCGCTCAAAGAGAAACTATGCCTTTAAAAATAGGAGTTTTAGGAGCAGGACACTTGGGGAAGATTCATTTGAAATGCATCCAATTAGCGGAGAAAAAATTAGACTTAGTTGGGTTTTACGACCCCGATGATGCCAATGCCAAATCAATTGAAGATACTTTTAAAATAAAGCGTTTTGAATCGGAAGAAGCATTGATTGAAGCCGTGGAAATTGTGGACATTGTCACCCCTACTCTTTTTCATTTCAAATTGGCAAAAAAAGCAATCGAACGAGGGCGCCACGTCTTTATCGAAAAACCATTGACCCATACCGTCGAAGAAGGTCGTCAGCTTTTCGAACTTGCCAAAAAGCATCAAGTTAAAGTTCAGGTTGGTCATGTGGAGCGATTTAATCCAGCAATGCTTGCGATTGATGACATGGAGGTCAATCCGATGTTTATCGAAGGTCATCGATTGGCCTTATTTAATCCACGCGGAACCGATGTTTCAGTCGTTTTGGATTTGATGATTCATGATTTGGATATTGTTTTGAGTTTGATAAAATCGCCTGTTAAAAACATTTCGGCCAACGGCGTGTCGGTCGTCAGTCCTACCCCAGACATCGCCAATGCTCGTATTGAGTTCGAAAATGGAGCAGTTGCCAATCTTACCGCCAGTCGTATGTCGCTCAAAAACATGCGAAAACTTCGACTTTTTCAAAAAGACGCTTACATCAGCCTCGACTTTTTAGAAAAAAATGCACAAATAGTGCGGATGCATGACGTTTCTGATACAACCATTAACACTACAGGTAATACCTTTGAATTGGAAACTCCAACGGGTAAGAAAGTCATCGAAGTGAGTATGCCGCCGATTGAACCAGTCAATGCCATCAAAATGGAACTGGAGTCATTGGCAGATTCGATTCAAAATAATACGCCACTTCGCGTTTCTATCGGCGATGGACTCAAAGCCTTAGAAGTCGCCGATTTGATTATTGAAAAGATAAATAAAGGACTAATTAC